>CAMKTM010000001.1 GCA_946415695.1 uncultured Prevotellaceae bacterium
CGGACGCACATGGTGCAACACCATCTGCCCCGTCGGCACTCTGCTCGGCCTCATCAGCAGGCACGCCTATCTCAAGATGACAATCGATGCCGACAAGTGCAAGAACTGCCACGAGTGCGAACGCAACTGCAAAGCCGCTTGCATCGACCTCGACACGCACACCGTGGACTATTCCCGCTGCGTGGTCTGCGGCAACTGCCTCGAAGATTGCAAGTTCGACGCGATGAAGCTGTCCTCTTGCCCCCTGCCCCCCGCCTCCTCCCCCTCAAAAATGTCTGACGAAGGAAGACGGGCAGCTTTGACCAGTGTTGCCCTCCTCGCCGGAATAGCCGTTGCAAAGGCACAAGCCAAAGTCGAACCAAAGACGACCGACGGCGGACTGGCCGACATCGTCAAAAAGGAAAAGCCGAAGCGCGAGAAACTCATCACGCCTCCGGGCTCGCTCTCCATCCGCAACCTCCGCACGCACTGCACAGCCTGCCAGCTCTGCATCGACGCATGTCCCAACGACGTGCTGCGCCCCAGCACCAGCCTCGACCGCTTCATGCAGCCCGAGGTCAGCTTCGAGCGCGGCTATTGCCGCCCCGAGTGCACGCGCTGCTCCGAAGTCTGCCCGACGTCCGCCATACAGCCTGTCACCGTGGAACAGAGAACAGCCATCCAAGTCGGCCATGCCGTCTGGACGCGCGACCTCTGCATCCCCGTCAAGGACGGAAAACCCTGCGGACTCTGCTCACGCAAGTGTCCGGCTCAAGCCATACAGATGGTGCCCCTGCAAGCAGGCGTACACCAGGACGGCTGGCGCTGGCGCGATGCCGACGGACAAGAGATCCCGCGCGAGAAGGTGCTGCTCATCCCCGTCGTCAACGAAGAAAAATGCATAGGCTGCGGCGCTTGCGAGAACCTCTGCCCATCAAGCCCCATCAGTGCCATCTACGTGGAAGGACACGAAGTGCATAAGGAGATCTGACCACCGCTTTAACAGAAATGCCGTTATATCGAAACGCTGTTATAACGTAATAACGAAATAAAAATGAAAATGAAAAAAGATATCACAAGGCGAGACTTCCTTAAAGTCTCAGGCACGACTGCCGCAACGGCAGCACTCGCTTCCTGCGGCGTACAGAGTGGCGGAGCAGACGGAGAGGTGGACTACATGGGACACCACGAAGGTCCTGTTCCCACCGACAAGATGACCTACCGCATCAACCCCAAGCAAGGCGACAAAGTGAGCCTCCTGGGCTACGGCTGGATGCGATTGCCGACAGTGAAGAACGGTAGTGCCCGTACACAAGAGAACGCCAACAACGACGCCCTCGACCAAGAGCAGATCAACCGCCTCTGCAAGTATGCCCTCGACCACGGCGTCAACTACTTCGACACATCGCCCGCCTACTGCCGAGGCAAGAGCGAAGAGAGCCTTGGCATTGCCTTGGCAGCCAGCGGCTACCCGCGCGACAAGTACTTCATCGCCACCAAACTCTCCAACTTCTCCCCCTCGCAGTACAGCTTCGAAGAAGGCAAAGCCATGTTCGAGCGCAGCCTGGAATACCTCAAGACAGACTACATCGACTACCTCCTCCTGCACAGCATCGGCGGAGGCGGCATGGGGCCCGTCCATCAGCGTTACCTCGACAACGGCCTCCTTCAGTGGCTCATGGAACAGCGCGAGGCAGGACGCATCCGCAACCTCGGCTTCTCCTTCCACGGCGACGTGGCCGTCTATGACTGGGCACTGGCACATCACGACGAGTACCACTGGGACTTCGTGCAGATACAGGCCAACTATGTGGATTGGGAGAACGAAAACGACAAAGGACGTTCGGGCAAGTACCTCTACGAAGAACTCGTCAAGCGGAACATCCCCGTCGTCATCATGGAGCCACTGCTCGGCGGACGTCTCTCAAAAGTGCCCGACCATGTGGTGGCACACTTCAAGCAGCGCAAACCGGAGGACAGCGTAGCCTCCTGGGCTTTCCGCTACATCGGCTCAAAGCCCGCAGTGCTCACCGTGCTGAGCGGCATGACGTACATGGAGCATCTGGAGGACAACCTTCGCACATACTCTCCCCTCGAACCACTCACCGAGGAGGAGCAGGACTGGCTCGAAAATGAGACGGCAACACTCATCAAAAGCTATCCCACCATCGACTGCAACGACTGCAAGTACTGTATGCCTTGCCCCTATGGCCTCGACATCCCGGGCATCTTTGTACATTATAATAAATGTGTCAACACAGGCAACGTCCCCGAGAGCCAGCAGGCCAAGAACTATCAGCAGGCACGACGCGCCTTCCTCGTCGGCTACGACAGAAGTGTGCCTAAGCTTCGCCAGGCAAACCATTGCATAGCATGCCGCGAATGCGTCAGCCACTGCCCGCAGCAAATCGACATCCCTCGCGAGCTGCAACGCGTTGACGCCTTCGTCGAGAAACTCAAGCAAGGCACACTCTGAAGAGCAGTGCAAATAAAACACCAAAAAGGGTGTGCCAGTTTGTCTTGGCACACCCTTTTTGCTCGTAAAGCCAGAGGGTTAATGTCCAATGGCTCGTTACCACTCCTCGTCCCAGACGTTGACGTCTTTGTTCTCCTTCGTCAGGATTTGGTTGGAGCTTGTGATAGCGTTTGAGCTGCCTTTGTTGATGGTCAGAGACTCTGCCATCATCTGCACTGTGCCGAGCTGAATTGTCAGCGCGACAGGGGAAAGATATGTCTTTTTCATAATGTAATTTTACGATTTAATAATTTTATATTTTATGATTTGGTCTGCGCAGTGCAATCCTTAAATCTTAAAATCTTGAAATCTTTAATTACTTCAGTACTTTCTTGCCATTCACGATGTTAATGCCTTTCTGCATCTTATTCAAGCGTTGACCGGCAAGATTGAAGATGACCTCTGAAGATTCTTCATTCTTCATTCTTAATTCTTCATTTATTCCAGTTGGGTCGTCATCGTCGAAGACGAAGGTCAGGAACTCTTTGACTGCGCTGCCGGTCAAGTCGAGATAGGCCTTGCCTGCGGGAATGGTGACGCCGGCAACTACGGGATAGAAGCCTACGGCATCTTCAATGATTCCCAGAGCAAAGATGTCTCTGTCTGCGGGAACAGTGTAGTCTGTAGAGCCGATGAGGATGTTGCCGGTTGTGCTGGCTGTGGCCGTGGTGCTTACCTTATTATAATATGTGCCACTGATTATGACAGCTGTGCCGGCAGGAATGTCGTCGATTTCCTCGAGATGTAGGGCGCCTCCGCTGGGCGTAAGCATGCCGATGAATGCCTTCGCATCGCCGTTGTACGAGCTAAGTGCCCAGTCGTTGTCAGCATCATAGAAGGTAGAGTAACCAGCCGCCCCGACATAGAGCACCTTCTCCCTGCTGCTGTCGAGAACAGGGTTTGCATCCGCGCCCGCGCCGATAGTCTGGTACCAGGCAGAGCCAAGCTTGTAGGCAACCTCGCCACTGGCAAGCTGCTCGGCATCGGCCTCTGTTGCCTCACAGGTCGTAGGTGTTACACCGTCAGAAGGTGCACCGTTTACAGCGCTACCTTGATAGTAGCTATTGACAATGGAGCATTTCGCACTTTTGACTGCTCCGTAAAACTGTCCGCTCACATTAGAATCAACGGTGCCGATGGACAGGCAGTTCTCGATGGTAACATCAGTAAGGTTGGCTCCTGCATAGCCAATGATGCCACCACACTCACCATTTGCCCCATTGTTAGAAATCGCTCCCACTTCATCGAACAAGCAATTGGTAATGGTAAGGTGAGCTCTGCTATCATTATTGACATAACCAACTATGCCGCCATAGTTGCCTGTTAACTTTCCGGCATTAAGAGTTCCAGAATATATGCAGTTCTCAATCTTGGTTGTTCCATTGTGAACTTGGCCAACAATGCCACCGATACGCTGACCTGCCTTCGTATTAACAAAATTCACAGAACTCTTCACGTTACGGATAGTAGTGGTAGCGTCACGCGTGTAGCCTACAACACCACCGAATTGTCCCCAATCGTTGTTGGTAACAGTACCGGCAATGCTAAAGTTCTCAATGAGAGCACCAGAAGTGGTTACACCGAAGAGACCGTGATAAGACTGTGTCGTGGTGTACTCGAGATTAGTGATAGCATGACCTTGGCCATTGAATTTACCAGCATAAGCAGTGCTAAGGCCATTCGACCAGTCACCGATGGGCTTCGGCCAAGCTTTTCCTGCCATGTCGATGTCGGCAGTAAGCACAGCGTTTGATGCGGGGTTGCCTGCATTGACGTAGGCAGCAAACCACTTGAGCTGGTTGGGTGTGCCAATCATGTAGTAGCCTTCAGTAGGTGTTATATAGTCCGATTTGGGATAGCCACAATAAGAACAGATTCCTTCATCCCAGTCGTGATCGCCCGTGACTACCTCGTCTGCGTTGCCATAAGAGTAAACGCCTTGGGGAAAGTTAGTGTCGCGGCAGAATGTACCATTCTTATAAACCTGCCCATGACCGCTGCTGTAAGGAAAGGGATTATTGTCCGTTCCGATAGTTTGATACCAGTCTGTACCTCCGCCGGTGCTGCCATTCAGCAGGTAGCAGAGTTCGCCGCTGGTGAGTTGCTCATTTGAAATAGTGTTAGAGAATGTAGGTTGAGTACCTTTCTTGCTGTAGCAGTTGGTAAAAGTAGAAGCAGAAGTATTGGTGGCACCATTATCGTAAACATATTTGGCATTGCTTGTTGCGCCTGACACTTCTGCTATGGTCCAACAGTTTTCCATAACCATTGTGGCACTGTTAAACCAGGCAATGATGGCTGCAGCACCACCTGCTTTTACCGCTCCACCTGTGATAGTACCGGTAGTCCAGCAGTTCTTGATGGTAATGGTTTGGTCTTCTCCCCATGCTGCACCAATTATTCCGCCGTCGCGCCGATTGGAACCTGTCACGTTGCCACAGTTCCCCAGGCCCTCAAAGCGGCCACCACCGCCGGAATGCCGGCCTACGAGACCAACCTCTTCAGTTCCCTGAATAGCACAACTGCTATCGAGCCAGAAATTTTTGAGCGTTACGTTGGCACCTGTGTTGAACATGCCGTATGATGTCGGAGCCGAGTTGTTAATCAGCTGTAGGTTACTGATTTTGTGTCCTTTCCCGTCGAAAGTGCCTTTGTATGGATTTGCCTGTGTTCCGATAGGGAAGTGGCTGACGTCTGCGCCGTTCATGTCAATGTCAGCAGTCAGTTCTGCATCCCAATCAGTTCCTCCGTGATTGATATTTACAGCGAAGTTCACCAAATCGTCATCATCACCAATCTGTACGGGGCCATCAATGTTAATGTAGGTATCTGCCAAGGTTTTATATACCCTTTTGCTTGTGCTGAATGGCACGGGATTGTTGTCAGTGTCAATCGTTTGGAACCAATTTGTTCCGTTAGTGTTCAGCAGGTAGCATACTTCGCCGCTGGCAAGCTCTTTGGCTGTGACAGCATGAGGTGCTTCGCAGTTTGCGGTGTTGCCGCCAATGGCGCGTGTGATATTAGAACCCTCTTTAAGGCAGTAGTAATTGTTCTTTACGTTTGATGTCGCATCGCCGTTCCATGTTCCGATGATGGAACCTTTGTTACTGCTGTCAGAAGAGACGGTAATCTTTCCGATGGACAGGCAGTTCTGTACACCGCCAAAGCTGGGTTGCTTGCAATAGCCCAAGATGCCTGCGTACCTGGAGGTTTCGCCGTTGATGGTGCCGCTGAAGATGCAATTGCGGATGGTGCTGTAGCCTGTGTAGCCCATGATGCCTGCCTGACAGTCACCAGTGCCGCTGTGTGTCAGCGTGCCGCTGAATTCGCAGCCATCTACGACAATCTTGTCGGTCGTGGCACCATTGTCGCCACCGACAATGCCGCCGGTGTGAGCCTTGAAGTTCGATACATTGATGGTCATCGAGCTGTGAATGCCTGTAACCTTTGTTGTGCCTGTGGCACAACCTACGACACCGTTCTTCGTGAAGCCGTCGGACGTCAGTGTTCCGCTGATGCTGAAGTTCTTGACGGTAGCGTTGCTGATGTAGCCGAACAAGCCGTTGTAGTCAGACGTAGCCGTGTACTCGAAGTTCGTGATGGCGTAGCCTTGGCCGTCGAAGGTGCCGGTGTAAGGATGGGCTTCACTGCCGATGGGTGAAGTCCATGCTTCGTTGTTCAGGTTAATGTCAGTCGTGAGTTCAGCAAAGGCACCATACTCGCCGCCGTTGACTATTGTGGCGAAATCGCGCAGGTCCTGTGCTGTGCCGATTTGATAGACGCCGTCTGTTTGGTCGAGCGCCCAAGTGTTGCTTGCCAGGCCTAAGGTCAGGGCAAGGGATAGTAGTAGTTTTTGTTTCATGTTAGTTGTTTGTTTTAGTGTGTTTTTTAGTTTTTGCGTTTCAATATAGATACTTGCGCATGTACGCTTTATCGACACAAAATTATAAAATTTAATAATGTGGACGTGAGGAGAAGTTATAAATAATGTTAATTCTGTGGGGTTTTGGGCGAAAAGGTGCGATTTTTGGTGCTTTCCGCCTGAAAATGATGGTTTTTGCAGGGGGGGGGGGGGAAGGTTGGGAAATGGAAGTCATGGTGTATTCTGAACAGTCGGAGTGTTCTGAATAACCTGAAGAATTGGAGTAATCTGAGTGATTGGAGGCGTTCGTGCTTTATGTACGACATGGCTATTTTCTTGGTCGAGCGGTTCTTTTTGTCAAGTTTTTTCGTGATGAGACGCTTCCTGACGGTGCGTTTTTGCGTTTTTGATGTGTGGAGGCCAAAAACGTGGGAAAAGGACTTAAAATTAAACTGTGCTGATAGTCAAGCGGTTAGAAGGAATTGTTTGGAGGGGCGATGTTAAGAAAGTGTTAGGACGGCATGGCATGCCGTCATACGGGACAAAGTTTGGGGGGATTTTGGGCGGGGGGTGACGATGAAAACGACAGGGGGAATTTTCAAACAAGGCGTGCCTCGTTGGCAATAAGAGCGTGCCTTTATGGAAAACGAGGCTCGGGGAGTGGTGCATGAAGCTGCGCCTGGTTTGGTTTTTCTGTAAAGATTTTTCGCAGAATTTCGCTGGCGGCCAGGTGACTGATGTTTATTAAGAAATTCTTTGTGCCGTGAAGAATTTCTGCCGCAGGCTTGGGGGTTTCGCATTTTTTGTGTAATTTTGTGCCCACGAACTTTCAACTTAATTATATAGACGATGAAAACGAAATTCCTTTTTCTCGGCCTTCTACTTGCTGGGGCGGCAAGGGCTGACAATTTAGCACAGTATGTAAACCCCGTCATTGGTACGGGCGACCACGGCCATGTCTTCGTTGGTGCCAACGTGCCTTTCGGCATGGTGAATGCCGGTCCCACTCAGATTGAGACGGGCTGGGACTGGTGCTCGGGCTATCACGAGAGTGGCAAGAAGATCATCGGTTTCGGCCAGATGCACTTGAGCGGCACGGGCTGCGGCGATTTGGGCGACATCGGCCTGATGCCTGCCTACGGCGACGTGGAACTGACGCGCGAAGGCCTGGCGAGCGAGTACAGCCACGACAACGAGGTGGTGAAGCCCGGCTACTACAGTGTGCTGCTGGACCGCTTCGGCATCTCGGCCGAGATGACGGCTACGGAGCGCACGGCCCTCTATCGCTTCACATTCCCGAAGGGCAGCAACAATGCCCGCATCATCATCGACCTGGAGAACACCATAGGCGATGAGGCTCGCGAGACGCGTGTGGTGCCCGTCGATGAATACACGGTGATGGGCTATCGTCGCAGCCATGGCTGGGCAAACGACCAGATTGTCTATTTCTGCATGCGTTTCAGCAAGCCCATCCACAACTGGATGATAGAGGACGTCAATGCGAAGTACGGCGAGGCCACCTTCGAGGTGAACCCCGGCGACCAGGTGATGGTGAAGGTGGCTCTGTCGCCCACCAGCGAGGCCAATGCGCTCATCAACATGAACGTGGAGCAGCCCAATGGCTTCGACTTCGAAGGCGTTGCCAATGCCGCCACCGAGGCTTGGAACACACAACTCTCCCGCATCAAGGCTACGTTCCGCACCGAACGCGAGCGCACCATCTTCTACACCGCCATGTACCACTACATGGTGGCTCCCCAGCTTTGGAACGACGTGACGGGCGACTACATGGGCTCGGACTTCAAGGTTCACCGTGGCGCCGACTACAACACGCTCACCACGTGGAGTCTCTGGGACACCTACCGTGCCGCACATCCCCTGGCAACCATCATCATGCCCGACCGTATGCGCGACTATGCCAAGACGATGCTTGCCATCTATCGCGAGTGGGGCGAACTGCCTGTCTGGCATCTGGTGAGCAACGACACCTACTGCATGGTGGGCGAACCCGCCGTGCCCGTGCTGGCCGACATCATCCTGAAGGGTGAGGCCGGCGACATCGACATCGACGAGGCCTACGAAGCCGTCTGCGCAAGCATGCTTCCAACGGAATACAGCAAAGTGCGCCGTGTTCCCCTGCGCGGCAAGGACTATCTGGCCGAACTCGGCTATCTCCCATACGACGGACGCGAGGGCGAAGTCGTGGGCAAAAGCATGGAGTACTTCATCGCCTCCTGGGCTGCCGCACAGCTTGCCGGCCGTCTCGGTCACAAGGAGGACAGCGTCCGCTTCTACGAGGTGAGCATGAACTACAAGAAGCTCTACGACAAGCGCGTCAACGTCATGCGTGCCCTCGACACGAAGGGCGAGTTCCGTCCGTTGCCTTCCAACTTCAACCCCAACCAGCAGACGCGCGACTACACCGAGGGCAACCCCTGGCAGTACACCTTTCTCGTGCCTCACGACGTGAAGGGCTTGGCAGAAGTGATGGGCGGCGACAAGGCCTTGGAGAAACGCCTCGACGACCTGTTGGCAGCCAGCAGCGACCTGGGCGAAGGCGCTGCGCCCGACATCTCCGGCCTCATCGGCCAATACGCACACGGCAACGAGCCCAGCCACCACATCCTCTATATGTATAACTACGTAGGCCAGCCCCGCAAGGCACAGAAGTGGATACGTCAGGTCATGGACGAACTCTACACCGACCAGCCCGCCGGCCTCTGCGGCAACGAAGACGTCGGTCAGATGTCCGCATGGTACATCCTTTCAGCCCTCGGCTTCTATCAGGTTGAACCATGCGGCGGTGTCTATCAGCTCGGCTCCCCCATCGTGGAAGAAGCCGTCATACCCGTCCGCGACGGCAAGACCTTCACCATCCGTACCCACGGCGGCAGCGACAAAGCCATCTACGTCAAGAAGTACGTCCTGAACGGCCAGCAGCTCAAGGGCACAACCATCACGCATGAGCAAATCATGGCAGGCGGCACACTCGATGTCTATATGACGGCGAAATAACGAAATAACGAGATAACGAAATAACGACAGAACGTCATAACGAAATAAACAATGAAGAAATTAGCATTAGCCCTGCTGATGGGCGCACCAATGTCCGCCTTCAGCCACACCAACCTCGCTATTCCCGAGCCTGCCAAGAAGCAGCAAGTGGCAGTGCAAAGCACCATCCAGGACCTCCGCCCTGCCGAGAAGGACCGCCTCTTCCGCAGCGAAGCCATCGAGAAGCAAATCCTCGACCTCAAGCAGAAGCTCACGGCCATCGACCCAAAGCTCTACTGGATGTTTGTCAACTGCTTCCCCAATACGCTCGACACGACTGTCTGGTACAGCAACGAGAGCGGCGACGACGACACATTCGTCATTACGGGCGACATCGAAGCCATGTGGCTGCGCGACAGTGCCGCACAGGTTTGGCCCTACCTCCGCTATGTGAATCAGGACGAACCCCTGCGCCACCTCATCCGCGGCGTCATCCGTAGGCAGTTCGCCTGCATCCTCATCGACCCATACGCTAATGCCTTCAACATCAAACCGAAAGACGGCGAGTGGCAAACCGACGAAACGAAGATGAACAAGATGCTGCACGAACGCAAGTACGAGATTGACTCTCTTTGCTATCCCCTGCGCCTCGCTTATGCCTACTGGCAGAAGACGGGCGACACAAGCATCTTCGATGAGAACTGGCTGAAAGTGGTTCGCGCCACGCTCGACGTGTTCCGCGACCAGCAGAACTGGAACGGCTACAAGACCAACTACCACTTCCGCCGCAACACTAAAGCACTCCACGACACCCGCAGCAACGCCGGCTACGGCCATCCGGGCAAGCCTTGCGGCCTCATTGCCAGTGCCTTCCGTCCCAGCGACGACAGCACAATCTTCCCCTACCTCGTGCCTTCGAACTTCTTCGCCGTGAGCGTTCTGCGCAAGGCCGCAACCATTCTTCGCGAAGTGAACAAGGAAAAAGTCCTTGCCGGCGAGTGCGAGCAGATGGCAAGCCAGGTGGAGGCAGCCCTCAAGGAATATGCCGTCGTGGAACATCCCAAGTATGGTCCCATCTATGCCTTCGAGGTTGACGGCTACGGAAGCTATCTTCTCATGGACGACAGCAACGCCCCCAGCTTGCTTTGCCTGCCCTATCTGACCGATGTCGCCATTGACGACCCCATCTATCAGAACACCCGCCGCTTCGTCTGGAGCGAGGACAATCCTTACTTCTTCAAGGGCAAGGCAGGCGAAGGCATCGGCGGCCCGCACTGCGGCCTCGACAAGCCTTGGCCCATGAGCCTTGTGATGAAGGCCTTCACCACCAACGACCGTGCCGAGAAGGAGTGGTGCGTACAGCAAATCCTCAAGACCGACGGCGGCAAGGGCTTCATGCACGAGTCCTTCAACAAGGACGATGCCACCGACTTCACCCGCAGTTGGTTTGCCTGGGCCAACACCATCTTCGGCGAACTCATTGTAGATATGTATGCAGAATAAAAGAAGAATGATACCAGCGGGAGCCCTCATTGCGGGGCTCTTTGCTTTTTTGACTGTTGCCTGCACCGACGGCCGGCAGCAGGAGGTGCAGGAAGCGCTCGACTTCCTTTATGCGGGAATGCCGTTGCCCGACAGCGTCGATTACTCCCGCGAGTTCTGGGAGGCGAACGTCAAAGTGGCTTTGAAGGCTCGTCACGAGATGCCGTGGGGCGAGAAGGTGCCCGGCCGTGAGTGGCGGCACTTTGTCTTGCCTTTGCGCGTCAACAACGAGGACCTCGACTCCTTCCGCATCGTCTATTATGACGAGCTGAAGGAGCGCGTGAAGGGCAAGACGATGTACGGGGCCGTGCTCGAGGTGAACCATTGGTGCCACGAGCATGTCAGCTACCAGCCCAGCGACAGCCGTACCTCTTCGCCGATGAACACCCTTCGCTCTGCCATTGGGCGTTGCGGCGAGGAGAGCACCTTTACCGTCTCGGCCCTCCGCACCATCGGCATCCCTGCCCGTCAGGTCTATACGCCTCGCTGGGCGCATACCGACGACAACCATGCCTGGGTGGAAGCCTGGGTGGACGGCAGATGGTACTTCCTCGGTGCCTGCGAGCCGGAGCCTGTGCTTAATCTCGGCTGGTTCAACGAGCCGGCATCGAGAGGGATGCTCATGCACACGAAAGTCTTTGGGGACTATTGTGGCCCGGAAGATGTGATGAACAAGACGGCGTGCTATACGGAGATTAACGTCACGAAGAACTATGTGGATGTCGCCACGGTCATCGTGACGGTGCTCAGTGCCGACAGCGTTCCTGTGGAGGGCGCAACGGTCGATTACCGTCTGTATAACTATGCGGAACTCTATCCCATTGCCTCCAAGCAGAGCGACGCCAAGGGACAGTCCTCGCTGACCTGCGGAAAGGGCGACCTCGTCGTCTGGGCAAGCAAGGACGGGAAGTTCGGCTTCAAGAAAGTGAGTGTCGGCAAGAATGCCTTGGCGACTGTTGTTCTCGATAAGGACAGCACCTTCACAGCCTCTCTGGAGCTTGACCTGACGCCGCCTGTCGGGAAGAGCAACAGGCCCGAAGTCAGCCCAGAATCTGTCCGTGCCAACCGTGAACGCCTTGCCCGTGAGGACAGCATCCGGGGCGTCTATATGAAGCAAGCCTTCTGCCAGGACGGCAAGTCCAACAGCCCCGAGGTGCTGGCTCGCGCCAACTGGCAGACCATCCAGACCTTCAGGAAGACCTGTCAAGACAAGAAACTGGCAGACGACATCCTCGCCACGCTCTCGAAGAAGGACTTCCGCGACGTGACGCTCGACGTGCTGATGGATGTGGCAGCCTCCCCCGTCCCCTCCAAAGGAGGGGGGAACGGCGATGCTGTTCTCGGGCCGCGCGTGGCCAATGAGCGCTTGACGCCTTGTCGCGGAACACTCCGCAAGTACTTCGAAGGCATGACGGCAGAGCAACTTCAAAAGTGGGTGGAGGACAGCATCATAATAGATGACACGCGCAATCCGCAGCATCTCTGCATGAGTCCGCTCGGCGTGTTGCGGCACCGGACGTGCGATGCCCACAGCCGCGACATATTCTTCGTCTCGGCAGCCCGTGCCATCGGCATTCCTGCCCGCATCGACGAGGTGACGGGGAAAGTGATAGCCTCCCCCAACCCCTCCAAAGGAGGGGAGAACGACTGCAACTTGACCCCCTCTCCTTTGGAGAGGGATGGGGTGAGGCTTCGCCTCTCCTATACCGACCAGGCCGTGAAGGAGAATCCTTCCTACTACTCCCATTTCGCCCTGTCGCGCATCGTGGACGGCCGTCCGCAGTTGCAGGAGTTTCCCGAGGACGCGACGTGGAAGAACACTTTTGCCGACGGCGTAGAGGTCGATGCAGGGCAGTACATGCTCCTGAGCGGCACACGCCTCGCCAATGGCGGTGTCTGGGCGAACCTCGAGGTCTTTAATGTCGCTCCACAACAGCAACAGACGGAACCGCTTCGCCTGCGGGCCGACGAAGAGCATCTGCACGTCATCGCCGGCTTCGACTGTGAGCAATACTTCACGAACGTAAGGGGCGTTCACAAGAAGATACTCGACACCACGGGTCGCGGCTTCTACATCGTCGCCCTCATCCGCAGCGGACACGAGCCAAGCACGCACCTCCTGCACGACATGGAGGCGGCAAACATCTACATCTCCCAGTGGTCGGGCTGCTACCTCATGCTTTTCCCGAGCCAGGAGGACTATGCCAACTTCGACCGCAAGGAGTTCGACGACCTGCCCAGCAACGTCCTCTTCGGCGTAGCCGACCCGGAGACCGCCGAGGCCATGCACATCGAGGAACTCACGCACGGCAACCGCGAGCTGCCCATCCTTTTGCTCTGCGACACCTTCAACCGTGTCGTATGGTTCCGCCAAGGCTATAGCATCGGCCTGGCCGACCAGATGATGGACGCACTAAGGAAGATTATCACGGGCGAGTAAGCCTGTCGCCATGCGAAAGCCCCCTGCCTTAATCATCGGATGAGGCAGGGGGCTTTCTTTGCTTGTACATGTAAAAGCAATTGCTTATACATGTACAAGCAATTGCACGTACATGTACAAGCAAAGGATGTGGTGTGTGACGACAGAATAAAGGCTATGTTTATCGGGCACCCCAAGAGCTGCCTATCGTCGGGCGAAGCCTTCTTTCTTGTAGATGATGGCTGCATAGAGGAGGATGAGCAGCGTGCTGACGGCAAGGTGGCAGTACATCGGCCAGGTCTTGGGAACGAGCGTCATCGCTCCGTAGAAAAGCGCTGCGATGACGGTGTAGGCCGCCATGGCGCGCAGCGGGTAGGAGATGGGGTTGAGCCTTTGCCCTACGAAATAGCTCAGGAGCATAGCCGTTCCGTAGCCCGCAACACCGCCCCAGGCGCAAGCCATATAGCTGTAGTGGGGAATGCCCCAAATGTTGACGGCGAAGAGCACGAGGCAGCCCGCCAGAGAGAACAGGGCGCCGTAGATGGTCTTGTCAATCAACTTGTACCAGAAGGAAAGGTTGAAGTAGATGCCCATCATAATTTCTGCCACCATGACGATAGGGATAACGCGCAATCCTTCCCAATAATCCGAGCCAATCATATAGCGGAGCAGGGGCAGCCAGCCCATCACTCCGAGGAAAGCCAGCAGGGTGAAGATGACGAAATACTTCATTCCGAGGGCGTAGTACTCGTTCTTGTCGGCATCTTTCGACTTGGCAAAGACGATGGGTTCGTAGGCGTATCGGAAGGCTTGGGTAATCATTGCCATAATCATCGCAATCTTCACGCAGCTGCCATAAACGCCCAGTTCGACGTTTGCCTGAGACTCGTCGGGATAGACCTTCGGGAAGAGTATCTTGTCCGCCACTTGGTTCAGGATTCCCATCACGCCCAAAACGAGTATCGGCCACGAGTAGGAGAGCATCCTTCGAAGCAGTTTGCCGTCGAAGTTCCAATGAATCTTGAACAGGTCGGGAATGAAGAAGAAGGTGACGAAGCCTGTGCAGAGGAGGTTTATGAGGAAGACATAGTACACGGCCGTCTTGCCGAGGAGGACGAAGAAGACGAGGTTGAAGCCGATGTTGAGGAAGATGAAGAGCATCTTCAGCGACATAAACCGAATGGGCCGGTGCTGGAAGCGCAGGAAGCTGAAGGGCAAAGCCTGCAAAGCATCAAGGGCAACCACGCTGGCCATCATCAGCAAGTATTCGGGATGTGCCGCGTAACCGAGGTAACCCGAAATGGGAGTGATGAAGCCGAAGACAAGCAAAAGGAAGAGCGCGCTGAGGCTTCCCACTATGGCAAAGCCGGTGGAGAAGACGGTATCGGGCTTCTCGTGCTCGTCGTTGGCGAAGCGGAAGAGAGTCGTCTCCATTCCAAAAGTCAGAATGACGAATATCAGGGCGGTGTAGGCATAGATGTTTGTGTTCACGCCATAGTCGCCCGAAGCCTTGGGCATATAGTGCGTGTAGAGCGGCACGAGCAAGTAGTTGAGGAAACGTCCCACGATGCTCGAGAGACCGTATATCGCAGTGTCCTTGAAAAGGGATTTGAGGCTTGCCATAGTAGAAGTTTGCTTTAGTCTGCCACAAAGTTACGAAATAATTCTTAATTCTTTGTCCTTAATTCCTAATTCTTCACGCTTAATTCTTAATTTCTTCGTATCTTTGCACACAAAGTAGTGCAACATATACATTAATTATAATATATAGCATGAAAAGACTCTGTTTGTTGCTGGCGTTTCTGTCCGGCACGTTAAGCATCGCAGCAGGCGACGCAAAGATGGATAAGTTTGTCAGTTCGCTGATGCAAAAGATGACGCTTCGCGAGAAGATAGGTCAGCTCAACCTCCAGCCCGCAGGCGACGTGACGACAGGCGGCGCGATGGACACCGAGGTGGGCGGCCTCGTGATGAACGGCGACCTGGGTGCCATCCTGAACCTCACGGGCAAGGACAAGATTCGCGCCATACAGGAAGTGGCCGTCAAGAAGAGCCGTCTGGGCATTCCCCTGCTCGTGGGGCTCGACGTCATTCACGGCTACCACACCATCTTCCCGGTGCCTTTGGCTCAGGCCTGCTCCTGGGACATCCCCGGCATTGAGGCCTGTGCCCGTATCGCTGCGGAGGAATGTTCCACCGACGGCATCTCGTGGACCTATAGCCCGATGGTCGATGTCGCACTCGACGCCCGTTGGGGACGCATCATGGAGGGGAGCGGCGAAGACCCCTACTTGGGAAGTCTCGTCGCAGCGGCTTTAGTGAGAGGCTATCAAGGCGACTTCAAGGAACGGCACAACATCCTGGCTTGCCTCAAGCACTATGCCCTCTACGGCGCAGCAGAGGCCGGACGCGACTACAACACCGTGGACATGAGCCACCTCCGCATGTTCAACCAGTACTTCCCGCCCTACGAGGCAGCCGTAAAGGCAGGCGTCGGCAGCGTAATGACAAGCTTCAACATCGTTGACGGACAGCATGCCACCGCCAATCCTTGGCTGCTCGACGAGGTGCTGAGGAAGAAGTGGGGCTTCGGAGGATTCGTCGTGACGGACTATGCCAGCATCAATGAAATGACGACTTGGGGCTTCGGACAGCAGAAAGAGAACGGCATCAACGCCCTCAAGGCAGGCACCGACATGGACATGTGCTCGCAGGCTTTCCTCAAACACTGCGAGACGGCCGTCAAGGAAGGGCTTTTGACAGAGCAGGACATCGACCAGGCATGCCGCCGAGTGCTCGAGGCAAAATACCGTCTCGGCCTCTTCAAGGACCCCTACAAGCATTGCTACATGAGCGACCAGGAGCAGGCTAAGCACCTCTTCACACCTGCCCACCGGCAAACGGCCCGCGACTTCGCTGCCGAAACATTTGTCCTGCTGAAAAACGAAGGCAATATCCTTCCCCTCAGGAAGCAAGGCAAAATAGCCCTCGTCGGCCCTAATGCCGACACGACCGACGGCTTGCTCGGCTCGTGGTGCGTTGTGCGTCCGGCAAAGGATGCCTATCCCTCGCTGCTGCAAGCTATGAAGGAATGCGTGAAGGATAATGCGGAGGTGCTCTTTGCCCAGGGCTGCAATCTCAGCGACAACGAACGCCAAGACAATGCCGGAATGGCAAATGCACCCTACCGCACTGTGCCTAAAGTCGAGCCGAATCAAGCGTTTGCAGAAGCCATGGAGGTGGCTGCCGCTGCCGATGTCATTGTCTTTGCCGGAGGCGAAGGCGCTGAATGGAGCGGCGAGAGCCACAGCCGCGCCGACCTCGACTTGCCTGATTGCCAAAAGAAGCTCCTTGCTGCCTTGAAGCAGCTGGGCAAGCCTCTTGTCTTCCTCAATTTCTCCGGCCGCCCCACCGCAATGGGATGGGAGAAGGCTCATCTGCCTGCCATTATGAACGTCTGGTTTGGCGGCACAGAGGCTGGCCATGCCATCTGCGACGTGCTCTTCGGCGACAAGGTTCCTTCAGGGCACCTCACGGCAAGCATTCCACAGACAACCGGGCAGGAGCCGCTCTATTACAACCACTTGAACACGGGACGTCCCGTCGGCAACGACGAGCAAAGCTTCCGCCAGTATCAGAGCAACTACTTCGAGGTGAGCAACGGCCCCGCCTTTCCTTTCGGCTTTGGCTTGTCCTACACGACGTTCAAGTACGGCGAGATGGCTGTCAGCCAGGAGGAACGAAGCGTGACGGTCTCCGTCGCTGTCACCAATACGGGCAACTACGATGCTGCGGAAGTGGTGCAGTGCTACATTCGCGACGTTGCCTGCCGGTACAGTCGCCCCGTCAAGGAGCTGAAGGGCTTCGAGCGCATCGTGCTTCGAAAGGGCGAGACAAAGACAGTCAGCTTTCGCCTCACGGAACAGGAACTCGGCTCGTACGATGCGGAGGGCAACTTCTTCTTCGAGCCAGGCGAATTCGACATCATGCTTGGCCCTAACAGCCGCGACGTGCAGCGTAAGACAATAATTCACACTTAAAACACTTAACAAAGCAACATGATGAAGTATGTAAGTTGGAATGTCAACGGCCTTCGTGCTGTTGTGGGGAAGAACTTCAAGGATGTTTTTGCCCAGCTTGATGCGGACTTCTTCTGTCTTCAGGAGACGAAGATGCAGGCCGGGCAGCTCGACTTGAGCTTCCCCGGATACCAGTCCTTTTGGAATTATGCCGAGAAGAAAGGTTACTCAGGCACAGCCGTCTTCACGCGCCATACGCCGCTTGCCGTCTCCTACGGCATGGGCATCGAGGAGCACGACCACGAGGGGCGCGTCATTACGCTCGAGATGTCCGACCATTACCTTGTCTGCGTCTATACGCCCAACAGCCAGGACGGCCTTCTGCGCCTCGACTACCGTATGCGGTGGGAAGATGCTTTTCGCGCCTATCTCCTTGCGCTCGACGAGAAGAAGCCTGTCATCGTCTGCGGCGACATGAATGTGGCGCACGAGGAGATTGACCTGAAGAACCCGGCCACGAACCGCCGGAATGCAGGCTTCACCGACGAGGAGCGCGAGAAGATGACGCAACTGCTCCGCAGCGGTTTCGTCGATTCTTTCCGCCACTTCTATCCCGATGCTACTGGCCGCTACAGTTGGTGGAGCTATCGCTTCCATGCGAGGGAGAAGAACGTGGGCTGGCGCATCGACTATTTCCTGGTGTCCGAGCGCCTGCTGCCGCATTTGGCGTCGGCCGACATTCATGCCGACATCATGGGCAGCGACCATTGCCCCGTCTCTGTGGAAGTCACAATATAAATGAAGAATGAAGAATGAAGAGGGAAAATGAAGAATGAAGAATGAAGAATGCTGCGCCTGAAACCATAGCATTCTTAATTCTTAATTGTCTATAGCTTCAGGCGCAGCATTCTTCATTCTTCATTCTTCATTCTTCTTTTTCTTCATTTCCCTCCTTCCCTTTTCTTCGGCAGTTTGAACACTTCCTGCACTTCCTTCATTGCCGTGTCTGTCATGCCTTCGGGCTCGCTTCCCATCGACTTGGCGCACATGTAGATGTTGGCAGCTTTGCAGAGGACATCCGTCTGGTCGAAGGCTTCCATGATGTCGGGGCCAACAGAAACGGTGCCGTGCTTCTCCCAGAGTACGACGTCGTAGTCCTTGATAAGCTTCAGCGTGGCGTCGGCCAGCCGGACGGAGCCTGGCAGGGTGTAGGGCACGATGCCGATGCCGAGCGGTGCAAAGGCGAGCGTTTCGGGTATCATGGACCAAAGGACATGCGTCATCTCGCCAGGCTGCAGGAAGCGCGGGATGTGGCTCATTGCCACCAGCTCGATGGGGTGCGTGTGGAGTGTGGCTTTGTAGTTGGAGCCCGAGGCGATGAGGTAGTCCTGCAGGGCCAAGTGGCTGGGCAGTTCGCTGGTTGGCATGACGGGCAGGTCGGCCACGATTTCGTAGCTCTGGCAGTCGTCGCAGATGCGGATGATGGCACCGTTCTCCATCGGTTTCCTTGCCAGGTCGCGCATCCGCCGCCCCGTTCCTTTAGCATAAAAGAACTGCCCCTTCAGGTTCGGCAGCACTTTTCCTATCTGTTTTGCGGGAGCGATGGCTGTCAGGCTGCGGCAGGCCTCGTCCATCAGTTCTGTGACGTTCACGGTGATGTTGCCGCCGTTGCGCTCGGCCCAACCCTTCTGCCAAAGGTAGCCAGCCACTTCGGCCACTTGTTCTATTACGGCCGTCAGTTCCGGGCGGCCCTTCAATATCGATTCGTTCATTGCTTCTGACTTTTTTGCTATTACTGGTGCAAAGGTACGAAGATTAATCCGAAAAACAAAACGCGACATTCAGAATTATTCGGGATGGCAGTGCGGACAGGTCATTCGTCCCAGCGTCGAAACGTGATATGCCACGCCATGTCTTTTGCTGCATTGTGACCCAGCAAACAATGCCCTCTGCCGTTCTTTGTGCCACAATGTGCCAACTTGCATCTTTCTTTGTGCAGAATGACGGATTATTCAATAAAATGTTGTAACTTTGTCGCGATATTTGTGTGCGAACGTCAATGAAGAAGCCGTACAAACCTCTGGGAATGGCTGCGGGCGGCATTGTCTGCCTCGTCCTGATGGCAGTGGGAGCGATGCTGCAATATGCGGTCGGCCCTGTCCGATGGGACATGCTGGCTTGGCCCGTCAACGCGATGCTGCTGCTCGTCCTGCTGCTGGGGCTTGCCCTGATGCACCTGTTGCGGGGCAACGTCCGCTTCTTCCGCTGGATGAGCTCGCTGCAGGCCGCAGTGCCAGCCATGGTGATGTGTGCCATGATGACCATGCTTCTGGGCGTGACGCGGCAGGTGCCTTCGGGACATCCGGCGACCGACCCCTTTGGCATCACTGCGATGCTCTCTTTCTGGCCCTTCGTGCTTGCATATCTTTGGCTCACCACGCTCGTCGGCATGGTGTGCCTGACCAGACTTCGCCCCGCTTGGCAGAACGTTCCCTTCCTGCTCAATCACTTAGGCCTCTTCATCGCTCTGGTGGCTGGAGCGCTTGGCAGTGCCGATGTTCAGACCCTCCGCATGATGGTTCAGGAAGGCAAGGCCGAAAACCGTGCCGTCAGCCGCCAGCACAGGGTGCACGAATTGCCGTTCAGCATAAAGCTCCATGACTTTTCCATCGAAGAGCGTCCGGCGCTCAGCTACATGTCCGACGTGACCGTCGAGACGAAGAGCGGCGAAACGCTTCGCGACACGATTCGCGTCAACAAGCCTCTCTCCGTGCGAGGCTGGAAGATATATCAATACAGTTACGACCAGTCGCAAGGGGCAGTGAGCGACATCAGCATCTTCGAGTTGGTGCGCGACCCGTGGCTGCCCTTCGTTTATTTGGGCATCTTTATGATGCTGGCAGGGGCAGGTTATCTCTTCTTTCAGTCAGGCAGTCTCCTGAAGAAGGAACGGCGGGATGCCGTCATAACGAAACAACGTCATAACGTCATAACGAAATAAACATCATCCACGATGGACAACTGGAACGACTTTTGGCTCTTTGCTGTGTCGGCGTTGATATGTTGGGCAGTTGCGGCTCTGTTTTCGCTTCGTGGCGGAAGGAGGGGCTTTGTCTGCTTGCTGACCACAGTCGGCCTGCTCATCTTCGGAAGCTACATCGCTCTGATGTGGCTCTCGCTGGAGCGTCCGCCCCTCCGGACGATGGGAGAGACGCGGCTCTGGTATTCCTTCTTCTTGCCCCTTGTCGGCCTGATAACCTACAGCCGATGGCACTATCGCTGGGTGCTCTCGTTCAGCACTCTGCTCAGCGCTGTCTTCATCTGCATCAACATCACGCGACCCGAGATACACGACAAGATGCTGATGCCAGCCCTGCAAAGCCCGTGGTTCGCTCCTCACGTCATCATCTATATGTTCGCATACGCCACGACGGGCGTTGCCGCGCTGCTGTCGCTCTGGCAACTCTGCAAGAAGCAGGATCACTTGCCTGCCATCGACAACCTGACGCGCGTCGGCCTCTCGTTCCTGACCATCGGCATGCTCTTCGGCGCCCTTTGGGCAAAGGAAGCCTGGGGCACATACTGGTCGTGGGACCCGAAGGAGACGTGGGCGGCTGCCACATGGCTCTGCTACCTTATCTATGTACACCAGCGCAGATGCTGCCCCGCAAGCGTGAACGCAGCCCTCGCATGGCAAATCGTTTGCTTCCTTTGCCTGCAAATGTGCTGGTGGGGCATCAACTATCTGCCTTCGGCACAAGGCGTCAGTGTACACACTTATTAAACGATAACTATTGAAAAAGGAAAAAATATGAAGAGAAAGTTTCTGACCTTTATGGCAGTCGCCTTTGCCGTGGCTGCCTCAGCACAAGAAAAGGCGGCACACGACTATGGCGACTTCACCGTCGATGCACAGGTGCGGGCGCTCGGCGAGTTCCGCGGCGGACTTGGCAATTTGAGCGATGGCAGTTCGGCATCCAAACTGTTCGTCAACGACCGCGTGCGCCTCTCCTTCGGATGGGAACGTAAAAACATCAGCATGAAGATTTCGGCGCAACATACCGGCAACTGGCAGAACAGTTCGCAGAAGAACAATTTGGGCAAGATCACTCTCCACGAGGCGTGGGCCAAAATGGTCTTCGGCAAAGGCTTCTTCGCACAAGTCGGCCGGCAGGAACTCTGCTACGACGACGAACGTCTGTTCGGCGCCCACGACTGGGCAGCCTCGGGGCGTGCCCACGATGCCCTGCGCGTGGGCTGGGGAAACAACAAGCATCAGATTCATGCCATCGCAAGCTTCAACCAGACGGCAGATGTGGTGGACGACATAACCATCGGCTCCGCTGCTTCAAACACAAGGCTCTATAAGAACATGCAGACGCTCTGGTACCACTTCGGCAAGGAACAGTCTCCCTTCCAACTCAGTGCGCTCTTCACGAACCAAGGTGCGAGCGACGTGAAGGAAGACAGCCTCCGATATATGCAGACGTTCGGCGTGTATATGTCATACGCAAAGCGTAGCCTGTCCGTCGACTTCTCTGCTTACTATCAGCTGGGTCGCGACCGCACGGGGGCTGACCTAAGGGCGTTCATGA
This sequence comes from uncultured Prevotellaceae bacterium, assembly GCA_946415695.1. GTDB lineage: Bacteria > Bacteroidota > Bacteroidia > Bacteroidales > Bacteroidaceae > Physcousia. The sequence goes on from CAMKTM010000001.1 coordinate 21,926, forward strand.
TGAGCGGCAACTTCGGCTGGCGGTTCGCACCAAAGTGGAATGCCGTCATTGGTGACGACTACCTCAGTGGCAGCGATGGCATGCCCGGCACGAACCGGACGTTCAATCCCCTCTACGGCTCGTATCACAAGTTCTTCGGCTCGATGGATTACTTCGCCTACAGTGCCGTTCCTCTCTACGGCCTCAACGACCTCCATCTGCGTTTTGCCTACAACTGCAACCCGAAGCTCGACATGAGCCTGGCTTACCATTGGCTCACAACAGGACGCCCCATCAACGACTACCTCAACGACGACGGGCCACGCCTCAGAGACCCCGAGCTCATCAAAAAGATGAGAAAATACAATGGCAAGTACCGCTTTACGCAAAGCCTCGGCCACGAACTCGATTTGCAGATCAACTACCGCCCTTGGAAGTTTGTCGCCATTCAGGCTGGCTACAGCATGATGCTTACCACGGAGACAACGCAGCTCATCAAGGGCACTGAACTGAAGAAAGTGCAGAACTGGGCTTGGCTCTGTCTCGACATCAACCCCACCGTGTTCTCTACCAAAAGATGGAAAAAGTGAAAAGGAGAAAAGTGCACAATAAGGGGCAAGGAGCAAGGGGCAAGGGGCAAGAGAATACCAACTGCCAGAGCAATCCTCCTGCTCCTTGCCCCATAAAAGGGAGGTTTAGAGAGGGCCTTGGTGAGAACTGTTAAATGGTAAATGAAAGATGATTAAATGGTAAACGAAAGATGAAAGGAATCGTGTTAGCAGGGGGCTCAGGCACCCGTCTTTATCCCATTACGAAAGGCATCAGCAAACAACTCATGCCTATCTACGACAAACCAATGATTTACTATCCCATCAGCGTGTTGATGCTGGCGGGGATACGTGATATACTTGTCATCTCTACGCCATTCGACCTGCCTGGCTTCAAGCGTCTGCTTGGCGACGGCAGCGACTACGGTGTGCGCTTCACTTACGCCGAACAGCCTTCGCCCGACGGATTGGCGCAAGCCTTCACCATCGGAGCCGACTTCATCGGCGACGATTGCGCCTGCCTCGTCCTGGGCGACAATATCTTCCAGGGCAACGGTTTCAGCGCCATGCTCCGCGAAGCTGTCCGCACGGCCGAGGAAGAGAAGAAGGCAACCGTCTTCGGCTACTGGGTGAACGACCCCGAGCGCTACGGCGTGGCAGAATTCGACAAGCAGGGCAACTGCCTCTCCATCGAGGAGAAGCCCACCAATCCCAAGAGCAACTATGCCGTAGTGGGCCTCTACTTCTATCCCAACAAAGTGATCGATGTGGCAAAAAACATCAAGCCGAGCGCCCGCGGTGAGTACGAGATAACCGCCGTCAACCAGCGCTTCCTTGCCGACGGCGAACTGAAGGTGCAGACGCTTGGCCGCGGCTTTGCCTGGCTCGACACGGGCACCTTCGACTCCCTCTCCGAGGCGTCCACCTACATCGAGGTGCTCGAGAAGCGTCAGGGACTGAAGGTCGGCTGCCTGGAAGGCATTGCCTATCGCAAAGGCTGGATTGACGAGGAGCGGATGCGCCAACTGGCACAGCCCATGCTCAAGAACCAGTACGGGCAGTACCTGCTCAAGGTCATCGACGACGTGAAACGCTTCGGTACAGGAAGCTCAGATCTGTAGGGTGCGAGCCCTGACAAAGCGAGGGTCGCTTGTTGCATGGTCGTGACCATGCAATTGCAAGTACATGACCATGCAATTGCTTCTACATGTACAAGCAATAAAACACCAATGCGAGACTGTCGAACAACGAGCGGACTATCGGGGGCTTTGACCTGATTAACGACAACGGATTCAACGGAGATATATAAAACCACGAATTGCACGAATTAGCTACGCCCTCTGTCGGCAGTAAGTAATTCGTGCAATTCGTGGTTTAATGAAAAGTTATTCGAGGTCTATTTCAAGCCTTGAACAGCAAAAGAACTAATCCGTGAAATCTGTGTAATCCGTTGTTGTGTCAGATGAATTGTTTGGCGCATCCTTCTCCGTCCTGTGGCATGGAGAAGCACGCTAACTGGTCTTGATGTTGGCCTGTACTGTGGCGTTGGGCGACTTGGTGTAGGTGCCGTCCACTTTGATGCCGTAGGAGTACTTGCCCTTGTTGGCGATGCGTATGGTTCCGGCATTGACGGTCAGGTTGCCCTTCACTTTTATGCCCATGCAGCGGCTGTCCTCCTCGGTCTCTTCGTCCTCGTAGGTGGTGCCTGTGGCTTGTATCTGGATGAGTGTCGTGCTCACGCTCTCGTCCACGAGCATGTTGCCAGCCACTTGGATGCCTCTGCTGCCGTTGCCGGAAGCGATGATCTGGAATGTTCCGCCGTTGATGGTCAGGTCGCGGGGGACTTTGATGCCTTTGGTGGTGATGCCCGTTGCGGCGATGTTCAGCGTGCCGGCACAGATGCGCATCAGTCCGTTATCCTCCTTGCTGGGGTCGGGCGTGACATCGTCGTCGAGCGTCACGGCTTCCACTTGCAGCCCGTCGCCCGCCTGCCCGGTGAGCGTCACCTTGCCGCCGTTCATCAGGAAGTACTGCCCGATGTGCATGGCGTCGTTGATGGCTTTGTTGACGGTGATGCTGCCAGTGCTTTTCTTCAGCTCCATGTACTCTTTTGTGGCGATGCCGTGTCTGGTGTTACCGGTGACGGTGAGCGAGCCGCCGCCGGACACTTCGAGGTGCCCTTTGCAGTAGAGCGCTGCTTTCTGCTGGCCGCCAGCCGCATCGGCAAGGAAGTTTTCGGTGCCATCAACAAGTATCAGGTCAACGCGCTTGCCGCACTGAATGTCGATGGCAGCGCCTTTGTTGCTCTTGAGGTTAAGGCCGCCCAGGTAGATCTTGCTCTTGAGTGGGGCTTCGTAGGTGAGCGACCCTTGTGTGCTGGAACCCTGCACGACTATTTCGAGTTCGCTTTTCGTGTTAGTGCTGACAATCTTGACGTGTGCTCCCTTGATGGTGTCTGTGACGTTTGCCGCGTGCCCGAGGTCAACGTAAGCCGTGTCGCCGGCGTATGTGACGGTGATGGTATGCACGATGGTGATGCTGTCCACCGTGGCGCAGTCGTACGATGTTTCGCCTACGGTAAAGGTAGAACCTCCCTCGGAAAATGTCACTTCCGAAGTGGTGAAGCGCGTGCTGTTGCCGTCCTTGAAGACGCGAATCTGCTCCTGTGCGTACGCTAAAACGGCGGAGCAAAGGAACAAACTTGCGAGGTATAGTCTTTTCATGGTGTTTTTGCTAAAAGGATTGAATGATGAAGAGTGGTATGTTACTTCCTGAGCTTAATGATTGTGTCGCCCATGCGGACGATATAGACGCCTGCTGGAAGGTTAGCGAGGCTGACGTTAGCACCTTCCTTCACGTTGGCGATGCTGACGAGCGCTCCGGCTGCGTTGTAGATGCACAGGAAGCCGTCGCCCTTGACGGACAGCGTGCCGTCTTTGTAGGTCAGGTTCTCGGCTCCCTCCGGCAAGGCTTCGATGTCAGTTGATTCCCCTTTTTGGGTGAAAGTAATCTTGCTCAATAAAGAGATGGGATAAGTCTCCTTGCCTTCGGTCGTGGTGACTACGACATTTCCTTCCTCGAAGGAAATTCTCTGAACTGTGGGCAGGGGAATGTCGTCGAACGTGTTGCTGTAGGAAATGGTGAGGTAATTGTAATTCTCGGCCATCATGTTTGTGCTGACCATAAGCAGCAGGGCTGCCAAAATGTTTTTTGTCTTCATATTATTATAATGATAGTGTTTGCTCAGAAGCTATATTTGTAGCCGATGTTGATGGCGTGGCGCCTGTCGTGGACACGCTCGACAACTTCTTCGTCAGTGTCGTAAATGTCGAAGGTGATGACGTAGGAGAGGGACACTTCGTTGCGCTTGCGGAACTTGTAAGAGAGTCCGGCTGCGGCACGAACCTTCTGCAGAAGCATGTGGTCGCCTTTGCGGACACTGTTGTGCGCCTCGGCGGAGATGAAGGGCGAGAAGGGGTTGCGCTTCTTGTCGAATTCAAGTTTGATGCGCGAGCGCAGCACTTGGTCGGTATAGGCGGGGATGTTCTTCGTATCCCACACTCCTGTCGGTTCTCCTTCTGGGACGTTATAGGTATAAACCACTTCCGGGTCGGCCCAGTTGGCGGGGTCGAACGGGTCGTCGGGGTTGCCTTCCGGATAAACCAAATCCACTTTTGTTGTATATTCCTGACGATACTTGTAGCGGTCGATGTTGCGCTCTCTGCGATGCGTCAGCTGGTAACGCTCTCGGACAGATATCTTGAGCCAGTTCCACACCTTGATGCTGCCTGTGGCTTCCACGCTGAAGCGATGGCGGGGAAACCAATACTCCGGATAAAGGTTGTAGCCGATATGGTAATTGTCGGGGTTTTCCTCAATGTTGTTCTTCTCATTGCGCTTTTCTGGCCTGTAGGAATGGAGATAATTGTAGCCGATGCCAAGCTTGAGATACTTGCAGACCTTGTAGCTCGTGCTGAGCCCTGCGGAGAATCGTGCTTTGTCCTGAGCGCGGTACTCCAGGTCCACCCCGACGTCCCATTTCTTGTTAATGGCTTTCTCTACGCCAATCTCTGCCCAGACACCGACGTCGTCGCTGCCCTCCTGTGCCATTAAAGGAGCAAGGGGCAGGGAGCAAGGGGCGAGGAACAGAGTGGCGAGTATGGTTTTGCGCAGTGTCATGTGCGTGGCATTTTAATCATTTCTTCTATGCTGTTGCCGCGGTCGGATGGTTCGTCGTAGAAGATGCGAATCATGCAGGCGTCCTTCAGGAAGTCGATGGTGCCAACCTCAAGGCGTTGTATCTTCAAGCCCGTACGCTTTTCCAGGTCGGCCTTCAGCTCGTCGCGCTTGTCGGGAGCGACAAGGGAGACATTGTCGTACAATATGTATTTGCTGCAGCTTGTGCTGACCAGTTTGCTGCTTTCATAGAGCCATGCCATGGCCAGGAAGACGAGGTTGACAAAGACAATGGTGACGATGCCGAATCCGTCCCAATAGTCTGCCTTGGGATGATACTCGGCGCGGCTGAGGGCATTGACCACGCTCACGGCAATAAGCATGAAGAGGTATGTCATTTCTCGGATGGGCACCGCTTCCGTGCGGAAGCGCATGATGCCGAAGATGGCGAACAGGCCCATCGCAGCTCCGAGGTTCATGCCGTCGCCTTCCATCAGGCTGACAAGCAGGAAGATGCTCATGGACATCAGGATAAAGATGAACATGTAGTCGCGGCGATGGCTGCGGGGATAGTAGAAGCAGCGTGCAATGATTGTCACCACCACGAGGTTGATGACGAAACGCATCACGAGAGAAATGAAGTGCTGGGGGTCGAAGAGCGTCAAGCCTATCATGTTGCCCAGCTGATAGTTAATGTCGTTGAAGAAATCCATATATTATTAGTTTTTGTTTTTACGCTTTTAGTTTGCCTGAAGTTTCTGCCCGGCCAGTCTGCCGAGCTTGACGAGGCGTGCTTTGAAAAGGTTCTGTTTGAGTCCCTTGTTTGTCATGACCGAGCCGATGCAGTATTTGCTGAAGCCGCTTGGCTTGATGCGGAGCTGGCGGAGGATGTCGAGGACGGGGCTGAAGACATTGCCGTCGCGTTTGAGCTCGATGATGACGAGTGGCCCTACGTTGGCATCTTTGCCTGTCTCCAAGTTATGGAACTGCACGTCGTAGTCGATGGTCAGTCGTTCCGTCTTGCCATAGTTGACGAGTGTGATGCGGTGGAACTGGTTTCGGACCGTAGGATGAATGTCCGCAAGGCTGAGGTGCACGCGCTCTTGCAGGAACTCTTCGTTGCCGTTTTCGCCGGTTATCTGCTGGTCGGGCACTGCCACGCGCTTCTTCTTCGTGCGGCCGTGGTTGTTTTTTGTCTTTATCTCGAGGAAGGTGTCGTGACTGTCCATGTAGGTCCTGACGCGCACTTTTTGCCTTGGGGCACGGCCGTTGTGGTGTTCCATGTAGAAGCGGTGCTCGTCCGTATCCCAGTAGGTTGTCATGTAGTTGGCAATCTTGCCGCCGTTATGGAATTGCGCATAGTACTTGCCTTGTGCCAGCTTCAGCAGCTTCACGAGGTTTTCCTTGTTCGTCACGAACTTTGTGTCCGTGCGGTTCATCAGACGGATTTCTTTCATCTCTTCCAGCGTGATGGGCTTCAGATTTGTCAGTAATTCGTCTATGCGAGCATCAATTTCCATTCTTTTTATATAGATTACGTGACAAATGTAGCCTTTTTTGCGCAAATATCGTTGCATGGTTTTGTTTTTTTAACGAAAAAACTCTACTTTTGCTAAACGAATTAGCATAAAATCACATTATAAACTCTTAAAATCGTTGGAATATGATAGATGTAAAGGAAACTCTTGGCTTGGCCGAAGAGAAAATGGAAGAAGCCGTGTTGTACCTTGAAGAGGCGTTGGCACACATTCGTGCCGGCAAGGCTAATGTGAAGATTCTGGACGGTATTCGTGTCGATAGTTATGGCAGCCTTGTGCCTTTGAATCAGGTGGCTGCGGTCATAGCTCCCGACCCGCGCACCATCACTATCAAGCCTTGGGACAAGAACATGTTCCGTCCCATCGAGAAGGCCATCATGGACAGCAACGTGGGCATTACGCCCGAGAACAACGGCGAGATTATCCGTCTGGGCATACCTCCTTTGACGGAGGAACGCCGTAAGCAGCTTGCCAAGCAGTGCGGCAAGGAGGGCGAACAGGCCAAAGTGAGCATCCGCAATACGCGTCGCGACATCATCGAGAAGCTCAAGAAGGGCGTTAAGGACGGTCTTTCCGAGGACCTCGAGAAGGATGCCGAAGGCGACATGCAGAAGATGCACGACAAGTACATTAAGAAGGTGGACGAATTGCTGGCAGCCAAGGAGAAGGAGATCATGACGGTATAGTTAATTCATAATTAAGAATTCATAATTCATAATTACTCGTTTTCGCTTTGGATAACGTCCCGAGGCGCAGCCATCAATTATGAATTATGAATTATGAATTGAATGAAGGGTCTCGTCGTAAGGAACACCGGCAGTTGGTACACCGTTCAGGCGGACGACGGCCGGCTCTACGAATGCAAGGTGAAAGGCAACTTTCGCCTCAAAGGCATCCGTAGCACCAGTCCTGTGGCCGTTGGTGATGTTGTCACCATCATCCCGCAGCCAATGGTCAATGCCCAAAGTCCTTCGCAAAGCTCAGGCGCAGCAATGGTCAATGGTCAATGGTCAATGGTCAATGACCAACTCCCCACTGCGTTGATTGACGGCATCGAGGATCGCCGCAACTACATCATCCGTCGGGCCTCGAACCTGTCGAAGCAAAGCCATATCATCGCGGCAAACGTGGATATGGCTGCTCTTATAGTGACTATTGCGCATCCCGAGACGAGCACCACTTTCATCGACCGCTTTCTGGCCAGCGCTGAGGCGTATCGGGTGCCCGTCCTCATCATCTTCAACAAGACAGACCTGTATGGTGAAGAGGAGAAGAAGCGGCTCGAAGCGCTGGTAGCGCTGTATCGCAGCATCGGCTACCTCTGCCTGACCTGTTCCGCTGAGAATGGCGACGGCATCGGCGAACTGCAAGTCGAGCTTCAGGGCAAGACAACCTTGCTCAGCGGCAACAGTGGGGTGGGCAAGAGCACTCTGCTCAACCTGCTTGTTCCCGAAGCATGTGCCAGGACGGCAGAGATCAGTGCGGCTCACGATGCGGGAATGCACACGACGACTTTCTCGCAGATGTACTTCTTGCCTCAAGGTGGAGCACTCATCGACACACCGGGCATCAAGGGCTTCGGCACCTTCGACATGGAGCGCGAAGAAGTGTCGCACTACTTCCGCGAGATATTCAGGACCTCCGACGGTTGCCGCTTTGGCGACTGCACGCACACGCATGAACCCGGATGCGCCGTCTTGAAGGCTGTGGCAGAGGGAAGCATCGCCGAGAGCCGATACCTGAGTTTCCTTTCCATGCTCGACGATAAAGATGAAGACAAATACCGTGGAGCCAATTAATCCGGCAGGGGGCGTTCGTTGCTTGTACATGTACGTGCAATTGCAAGTACATGACCATGCAATTGCAAGTACATGACCATGCAATCAACGCACCCGTGCAAAACGTGTAATTTAATGTTCCAAAGATGAAACCTCTCAATGTGATAAAAGTAGGTGGCGGCGTGGTGGAAGATGCCGCATCTCTCGCTTCGTTGCTCGACCAGTTTGCGGCGATGGAAGGTCGAAAAGTGCTTGTTCATGGCGGCGGCCGTCTGGCAACGTCGATGGCGTCGAGCCTGGGCATAGAGAGCCGCATGGTGGGCGGAAGGCGCATCACGGATGCCCCGATGCTCGAAGTCGTGACGATGGTCTATGGCGGCTTGGTGAGCAAGAACATCGTGGCGGGCCTGCAGGCAAGAGGCGTCAGAGCCATCGGCCTGACGGGTGCCGACGGCGACGTCATCCGTAGCCACAGGCGTCCTCTGAAGCGTGTCAAGACGGACGACGGCACTGAGCAAATGGTCGATTTCGGCTTTGTGGGCGACGTCGATAAGGTCGATGCCCGTTTGCTCATGAAGTTTATCGAGGAAGGAATGGTGCCGGTGATGGCTCCGCTGACGCACGACGGCGAGGGCAATATCCTCAACACCAATGCCGACACGATAGCGGGCAGCGTGGCCTGCGCACTTGCTGAACATTACGATGTCACCCTGACCTTCTGTTTCGAAAAAGCAGGCGTGCTCCGCAATGCCGACGACGACAGCAGCGTCATCCCCCTTATCACCGAGGAACAGGCAAGCCGCCTGATAGCAGACGGCATCATCTCGGGCGGCATGATACCGAAGATAGAGAACGCCTTCAGCGCCATCCATCGGGGCGTCAGGCAGGTCGTGATTACGAACTCGGAAGATGTCAGGGGAAAGAACGGAACAACGATAAAAAGGTAAAAAGGGGCAAGGAGCAAGGAGCAAGAGAACACCAACCCTCGCAGCTATCCTCCTGCTCCATGCCCCTTGCTCCTTGCCCCTTTTAAGACATTTTTCACTTAAACTGTAACTTTTTCCTTCTTCAATCGTCTTCATAAGTAGAGAGATGGATAATGTCAGCTTCCGAACCACCGTATTGCCGCTGAGCGACAGGCTTTTCCGCCTTGCCCTGCGCATTACGATGAACAGAGCAGAGGCTCAGGACGTGGTGCAGGACACACTCCTCAAGGTGTGGGAGCAACGCAGCCAATGGGAGCAGATAAACAATCTCGAAGCCTTCGCCATCGCCACTTGCAGAAACAGGGCGCTCGATGTGCTGAAACGTGCGGGCCGCAACACAAAGTCCCTCGACGAAGTTGACGATGTGCATTCCCCAATGCCCAACGTGCAGTCATCGATGGAAACCCGCGAAGAAATCTCCCTCGTCCGCAGCCTCATGGACGGCCTGCCAGAAGTGCAGCGCACCATCATGCTCTTGCGCGACATCGAAGGCAAGACCTATCAGGAGATAGCCCAGGCGCTCAGCATCAGCGAGACACAAGTGAAGGTCTATCTCCACAGGGCAAGGACGAAGATAAAAGAGAAGGTAAAGGTGAAAATGAAAAATTGAGAATTGAAAGGTGAAAGTTGAGAGTTGAAAATGGAAGGTTGAAAGTTGAAAGTTGAAGGCGGTAGCAAATTCTTCATTCTTCATTCTTCATTTAAAGAGAGCGGTAGCAAATTCTTAACTCTTATTTCTTAATTCTTAATTAAAAATAGACAATGGACTATAAATATATAGAACAACTGTTGGAGCGTTACTGGGAATGCCAGACGACTCTTGAGGAAGAGGCCATCCTTCGGAACTTCTTCCGTCAGGCTGACGTGCCTGCAAGTCTGCTCCGCTATCGCCAACTCTTCAACGAGGAAGACAAAATGGCAGATGAGCATCTGAGTGAAGACTTCGCAGACAAGATGCTCCGGATGATTGGCGAAGAATCAACCCAGCCCCATTCAAGGGGAGTGAAGGCTCGCCGCCTGACCGTAGTGCGCCGCATGCGTCCCTTCTACAGGGCTGCTGGCCTGGTGGCAATCCTCCTCACCATCGGCAATGCCGCTCATCAAAGCTTCATCGACGAGGAAGAGACAACGGCATCAACTCAAATGGCCGAGACAATTCCTGCCGACAGCATAGAAGGCATCAAGGCGGGAAGCCCAGACAAGCAGTCGGCTGCCCTTGCCCCACAACCGCTCGACACGCTCGACGCATTCACAAGATAAGATTTTTGCTTTTCATAACTATAATAAACAATCAATTGTGCTGTAAACTTTGTTTCTCTCAAAACATTAACTAACAGCCAACAAAAAGGAGCAGCCGTGAGGTTGCTCCTTTTGGTTGTTCAAGGCATTGTGGACCGTTTGCCCTTTGATGCCATACGACCAATCAGTGTTTAAGCTTTCTTGCCTTTGAGCCAGAAGCCGAGCAGGTAGAGGATGCCGACTGTCATGACAAGGACGGCACCGACCTGACCCATCGCATCGCTGGCAAAGCCCATCAGAAGCGGGAAGATGGTGCCGCCGAAGATGCCCATGATGAGCAACCCGCTGACTTCGTTCTTCTTCTCGGGCACTGCCTGCATGGCACGGGCAAAGATGATGCTGAAGGGGTTGCCGTTGCCGTAACCCATCAGCGCCACACTGGCATAGATGACGGTTGTGCTCTCTCCAAAGATGAGGCCGACAACGGCTGCCACCATCATCAGGACGCTCAGAAGCAGGAAGGTCCAGTCCTTCAGGTAACTCATAATGAAGCTGCCGCTGAAGCTGCCTACTGCCTTGCCCACAAAGTAGATGGTGCAGACGATGGCAGCGTCATCGAGCAACATGCCTGTGCGCTCCATCAGTATCTTCGGAGCCGTCACGCTTGTCCCGACATCAATGCCTACATGGCAAATGATGGCAAGAAAGCAGAAGAGGATGAACGGGACTTTGAGCAAAGCAAAGGCACCGGCGAACTGCTCGCCGACAGGCTTCTGTTCTTGCTGGGCCGGCTTCTCGTTGATGCGGGTGCCGAAGAGCAGCAAGGTGGCCAGCACGCCTATACATAAATATATAGGATAAAGCACGCGCCAGCCTAAGTCGAAAGACCCGAAAGTTCCAACCTTTGCACCCCAAGAGGCGATGATGGGAGCCAGGAACGATGCGATGCTCTTGATGAACTGCCCGAAGGTAAGGGTGCTGGCCGAAGCACCGCCTTTCATCACACTATCGACAAGCGGATTGAGCGAAGTCTGAAGGATGGCGTTGCCTATGCCCAAAAGGGAGAAGGACAGGAGCAGCATCGTGAAGTCGAGGGTAAACACGGGAATCAACATTGCCGCAAGTGTCATCAACAGACTCAGCAACACAGTGTTCTTGCGGCCTATCTTGTTCATCAGCAGACTTGTGGGGATGCTGAAGATGAGGAACCAAAGGAACACAAGCGAGGGGAGCGTGTTGGCCATCGAGTCGGAGAGGCTAAGGTCGGCCTTTACATAATTGCTGGCTATGCCTACCATGTCCACGAAGCCCATCGTGAAGAAGCATAGCATGACGGGGAAAAGCTTCTTGTTCATAATTCAGACCCCCCGACCCCCTTTAGGGGGAGATTATGGTCGGAGGGATTTTTGTTAAGGGTTATACTTATGTTTCTTTCCCTCCCCCTAAAGGGGGTTGGGGGGTCATTGTCCCAACTGATTAAGTGCAAAGTTGTAGGCTCCCAGGTTGATGGCTTTGCTTGCTCCGAGTTCAGATACCAGGACTGCCACCTTTCGCTGAGCGCAGTAGAGCACCTTCTTGTCGGTGTGAGGCACATCGACGAAGACATCCTTGTCCTCGAGGAATGCCGCACGCTGCTCGGGGTCTTCGAAGTTATAGACTTCCGATTGGAGTGTTGGGAGCAGATTGCCAGTGAAGGTTCCTGCGGGACGGGCGAACTCTTCCATCATGCCAGGCAGAATCCATTTGGCGTTGCCGGTCAGGCCGCCGCCGATGACGACGATGCCATCGACAATGTTGAGCACATTCACCAGGGCGGCTGCCGTGACTTGGCCTAACTGCCGGAAGCTTTCCTGGGCTGCTTTCCTGTTGCCGGGACGAACTCCGTTGGCAATGTCGCCGATGTCCTTGGGCGTGAGGTCGCCAATCTCTTCATGCGACATCTCGGCATACACGCGGCGGACGGCGCGGATGCTGACGCTCTCCTCGGCAATGACGAAGGGATACATGCCATTGCGCATGCACCAGACGTCGCCGCCGCAGTCGTTGTCGCCAGTCAGCAACACCTTGTCGATCACCACGCCGCAACCGAAGCCGGTGCCGAGGGTGATGCCTATCATGTTCTTGTAACGCCGCTTGCAGCCTGCTTCCTCCAATGCCTTGTTGACGCGGGGAAGCGCTCCGGCCAATGCCTCGCCGTATGCGAAGAGGTTGCCGTCGTTGTTCACGAACACAGGAATCTTGAAGACGCTTTCCAGATAGGGGCCGAGAGCCACACCGCCGCGGAAGGAGGGGAAGTTGGGCAGGTCGCCAATCACGCCTCGGGCATAGTCGGCAGGGCCGGGGAATGCAAAACTGATGGCTACAGGCTCGGTGTCAAGCATCTCCTTTACGGTGGTAAATCCTTGCACGAGCGTGGCCAGACACCCTTCTGTGTCGGTCGTTACGGCCTTCAGTCGTACGGGTTCCACTATCTCCTCGTTGTCACAAATGGCTGAGAACACAAAGTTTGTGCCGCCTGCATCAAGCGTCAGCACGATTTTCTTGTTTTTACTCATAATAGTTTGGTTTTATAGTTTTTGTTATGACGTGATATCGTTATACCGTTATTTCGTTATGACGACAAATTTATGGAGGCTTCAAGTTCTTACCGAGGCCTTGATAAATTTTTCGTTATACCGTTATTTCGTTATGACGACAAATTTATGGAGGCTTCAAGTTCTTA
>CAMKTM010000002.1 GCA_946415695.1 uncultured Prevotellaceae bacterium
ACTGATGAAATCGATGGAACTGGAGATAATGAAATAAATTCCCCGGACACCAATAGTTATTATTTCGTAATTTTGCAGTGCGAAAAGCAAGGAATCAACCATAAATGTTCAAACTGCAATGATAAACATACTGTCGGAAATATGGGCGCTGCTCTGCGAGATGTCGCCCTACCTGTTGTTGGGTTTCCTCTTGGTTGGGCTGATGCATGAGTTCGTGCCGGGCACCCTCTATACGCGATACCTTGGCGACCGCTCGCTGCGGAGCGTCGTGCTGGCTGCACTCTTCGGCGTTCCCCTGCCGCTCTGCTCGTGCGGTGTCATCCCCACGGCTATGGGCATCCGCCGCGAGGGGGCCAGCAAGGGTGCCACCATCTCGTTCCTCATCGCCACACCGCAGACGGGTGTGGACAGCATCGGCCTCTTCTCCTACATCTGCACCGGCTTGCTGCTGCTGCTGGTCCGTGCGCTCTGGCCTTTCGGTCACCACCACCATCACCACCACGAGGCGCTCTCCCATGCGGAAGCACGGGGCGTCACCTACAACATCGAGGGCATGAACTGCAACCACTGCGCCGAGAACGTCAGGAAGGCCATCGCCAGTCTGGAGGGCGTGGAAGGCGTGGAGGTGTCGCTGCGCGAAGGCAAGGCCATCGTCACGGGCTCGCCCGATGAGGCCGAGGTGCTCCGCGCCGTAGAGAGCATCGGCTTCAAGGCGGCCGCAGACGCAGAAAAGTAATGGGTGGGGCAAAACCCCACCCACACTGTGCGCTGTGCGTTGTTTTCGTGGGGCGGAACCCCACGCACACTGTGCGCTGTGCGCTACTTCTTTAGCTTCTTGCCGTCGACGATGTAGATGCCGCTGGGCAAGGCGGTGATGCCGTCGGCGGAGCTGGAGACAACGGCGCCGCTGATGTTGTAGACGCGGCCCGTGGTCGTGGCGCGGTGCGTGGCGTCGGTGCTGCCGATGCCCGTGCCTTCCTTGAACCCGATGCGGAGCTCGCCCAGGATGGGCATGTGGTCGGAGGTGACTTTGTCGTCGATGACCTTGTAGTCGAGCTTCTCTACGCCGCCGATTTCATCGTAGCTGATGATGTTGTCGATGACGTAGGTGCCGTCGCTCCACGTCGGGGTGGTGAGGTCGGAGTGGAAGGTGAAGCCGTTCTCCTGCAGGTACTTGGTCAGGACGCCGCGTGCTCCCTCCATCTCGCTGTCGGTGCCGTCGTCGTTGAAGTCGCCGGCTATGATGAGCGGCTTGCCCTTTTCTACCCAGCGCTCTGCTTCAGCTTTGATGATGGGGCCTGTGCCGCGGCGGGCATTGGCCGAGAGTCCGACGTGGAGGCTTGCGAAGACGTAGTTGTCGAACTCAGCCAGGAGCATGCGTCGCGGTTCGAAGTCGGATGCCAGTGCCACCACCTTGACGGAGAGCGGCAGCTGCTTCGAGAGAATGCCTATGCCGTAGCCGGTCAGGGCGCTGCAGAAGATGCCGTACATGCCGGTGGCCTCGGCCAGTTCCTTCACCTGGTACTTGTTGTCGGAGCGCGACGAGAAGACGCTGTCCACCTCCTGCAGGGCCACTACGTCGGCCTGTTGTGCGGCGATGACACCTGCTGTGCGCGACAGGTTGAGGTTCCCGTGGTTTTCGGCGCAGTGCCTTACGTTGTAGCTCAGCACGCGCAGGTCTTGCTGCTTGTTCTTGTTGTAGACGGGCTCGGCATACTCGCCCTTGGCGGCAGCATCGAGGTCGGCGATGTGGCGCTCGTAGAGGATGTCGACGGTGCCGCCGGTGAGGGCTTCGTCGGCCTTCTCCCATACCTTGCGCAGGGCTGCGAGCTGCTGCTGGTCCAGGGTGCTGTGGTCCGTGAAGTCGGGGTTCCCTACCTGGTCCATCTTCTTGCAGAGGGCGAGGCGGAGCTGCATGGCGGGACTCTCCAGCAGGGCTGCGTCGAGCTTCTGCAGCTTCCACGTTGCCAGATAGTCTGCGTCTGTGGCGCTGATGTGGCTGACGCCGCCTATGCTGATGGCATCAAGCATGTCGCTGGCTGCATTGTAGATGCACAGGGCCTTGCGGTTGCCGGGGACTGTGCGGAAGGTCAGCGGTGCGGTTGCCTCGTCGGCCATGGAGATGTAGCCGTCCTTCACTTCGCCCGTGACGTACTTGCCCGTGGCGTAGTTGCTGACTCTGTACTGTCCCTTCTGGCGGTCTACGGCCTCGATGTAGAAGATGCTGCGTGGGTCGCCGCTGTGCAGTGTGGTGACGATGAGGCTGGCGCCCGACTCGTATGCCAGGGCATCGGCCTTCTGGTCGGCCCAGCACAGGTCGCTGGCTACGGCGTTGAGGCCCGTGATGTAGTAGTAGCCGTTGGAGGCGGTGTAGAACTCAGGTTGTTCCTCCTCGCCGGTGCTGACCTTGAGGAGCTTCCAGCGTCCGGGATAGCCGTTGGTCGCCACGTCGTCGGAATAGTCGTCGTCGCCTACGTTCTGCTTGGCGAGGCTGTTGTTGGGTCGGTTGCTGCGCAGATAGCCCTGGACGTGCAGTGAGTGCTCCGACTCGCTGTTGGTCATGTAGAAGCGTCCGGCGCCGTCGGTGAGGTCGGAGAGTGTGTAGCCTACGGGTGTGTCGGAGAAGACGACGTCGGCCTCGGCGGGGCTGGTGTTCATGTTGCCCAAGTACTTGCCGTTCTCCTTGTTGAGGAAGGCCCACTCTTCACCGTCGGCCTTCTTGGCGGTCCACACGAAACCGTCGGCCTCCCTGTCGAGGTCGCCCCAGTAGACGTACTGTGTGCCCCATTTGACGGTGTAGCTCTCCTGCTGGGTGGACATGGCCTTGGGGAGCCCGGTGCTGTTGCCTGCGAACTTCGTGCGGTCGCTGACGATGTAGTACTGCACGCCGTCCTGTATCTGGCTCACGTCGGTAATCCAGCTGCTCTCGGCCTCGTAGATGTGCCAGCGGGCGGGATAGCCGTTGGTGGCGACGTCATCCACATAGGTCGTGAAGCCGGTGTCCTGCTTGCCCAGGCTGTTGTTGGGTCGGTCGCTGCGCAGGAATCCCTGCACGTGGGGCGAGCGCGGGTCTTCGCTGCTGATCATGTAGAAGCGTCCCTCGCCGTCCTCGAGGTCGGTCAGGGTGTATCCGACCGGTGTCTCGGAGAAGATGACGTCGTTGTCGGAGCCCGACTCGCGGCCCAGGTAGAGCCCGTTGACCTTGTTCTTGAATGCCCACTGGCCTTCGTCGACCTTCTCGCAGACCCACTGGAAGGCTTCCTCCTCTGCGTCGAAGTCGCCCCAGTAGACGTACTGTGTGCCCCATTTGATCTTGTAGCTTTCCAGTTGCGGCGACATGGCTTTGGGTTTGCCGGTGCTGTTCCCGGCGAACTTCGTGCGGTCGCTGATGATGAAATAGGCTTTTCCTTCCTTCAGGTCCTCGGGGTAGAGCACGCGCTTGTGTCCGTCGATGAGGTCCTTTGCGTTGGCGCTTGTGACGCCAAGCAACAGCAGCAGTGCAGTCACGAAGAGCTGCAATGATGAGTACAACTTTCTCATGATAACGATGGTTTAAGGGTTAATAATAGGGTTTGTTAGTTTTGTGTCCGGTACAGTCCGGGGTGTTTTTCGGAATCCTGCCCGCCTCTGCCGCATAGCGTTCTTGCCGTCGTCGGCAGGGGATTCGCAGACAAAATTATGAAAATCTCCCGAAAGTCACAATTTTTTTGCCACGTTTCTTGTCTGTAACGTTCGGATTGTACAGATTAGACGGACGGGGAGGCGGATTTTCTACAACGGATTGGACGGATTAGACGGATTAACGGCGAAGTTATTATAACCACGAATTGCACGAATTGCACGAATGGAGGGCAGAATAAAACAACGGATTTAACGGATTAGACGGATGGGGCGGCGAATCTTTAACCGTTCCGCGGTCAGAGACATGGCACGGTCTTCCGAGATAAGAGCCTGGGTCTTCCGGAATAAGAGCCTAGGTCTTCCGAAATAAGAGCCTGGGTCTTCTGAAATAAGAGCCTAGGTCTTCCACGGCAGGTCCATGCCGTAATAAGTAATTTAATCCGTCCAATCCGTTCAATCCGTTGTTTTATTCTGTCATGAATCCGTGTGGGGCGTGCAGTACATGGTAAGCGGTGGCGGCGGCTACTTGTTCAAGGTCCAGGTGAAGCCGTCCTTTGTGTCCTTCACTTCGAAGCCGAGGGCGGCGAGGTCGTCGCGGATCTTGTCGCTCAAAGCCCAGTTCTTTTCTGCCTTGGCAGCCTGACGTTGCTCCAGAAGCATGTTGACCACGGCTCCGTAGGCTTCCTCGCGGGCCTTGTTGGTGCTGCCGGTGTCGGGGCGAAGGCCGAGGATGTCGGTGACGAAGGTCTCCATGAGCTTGAGCAAGGCCTGTGCCACTTCGGCGGTGATGCTGGCCTTCTTGTCGGTCAGGGTGTTGATGACGCGGCAGGCGTCGAAGAGATGGCTGATGACGATGGGGGAGTTCAGGTCGTCGTTCATCGCGTCGTAGAGCTTCGTGCGCAGTTCGTCGACGTACTTCATCTCGACCTGCGGCTGGCCCTTCACCTTTTGGCCGTCCTGGAGGCGGCGCAGGTTCTTCAGTCCGTCCATGAGTCGGGCCAGGCCCTTCTCGGCGGCTTGCAGGGCTTCGTTGCCGAAATCGACGGTCGAGCGGTAGTGGGCCTGCAGGATGAAGAAGCGGATGGTCATGGGCGTGTAGGCTTGGCTGAGCAGCGGATGGTCGCCCGTGAAGAACTGCGGCAGCGTGATGAAGTTGTTGTAGGACTTGCCCATCTTCTTGCCGTCGATGGTAATCATGTTGTTGTGCATCCAGTAGTGCACCATCTGGCTGCCCTGGCTGGCTACGGCCTGCGCAATCTCGCACTCGTGGTGGGGGAAGATGAGGTCCATGCCGCCGCCGTGGATGTCGAAGTGTTCGCCCAGGTACTTGCGCCCCATGGCCGTGCATTCGCAGTGCCAACCGGGGAAGCCGTCGCTCCAAGGCGAAGGCCAGCGCATGATGTGCTCGGGCTGAGCGGCTTTCCAGAGGGCGAAGTCCGCCTGGTTCTTCTTCTCGCCGACGCCGGCCAGGTCGCGGCTCGCGTCCTTGATGTTCTCCAGGTCGCGGCCCGAGAGGATGCCCCAGCGGTGGTCCTTGTTGTACTTCTCGATGTCGAAGTAGATGCTGCCGTTGCTCTCGTAGGCATAGCCGTTGTCGAGGATTTGCTTGACGAGTGCCTGCTGTTCGATGATGTGGCCTGTGGCGTGCGGCTCGATGCTTGGCGGCAGACAGCCCAGGGCGTCCATCGCCTCGTGGAAGCGGTTGGTGTAGTACTGCGCCACCTCCATCGGCTCGAGCTGTTCGAGGCGGGCCTTCTTGGCAATCTTGTCCTCGCCCTCGTCGGCATCGTGCTCGAGGTGGCCTACGTCGGTGATGTTGCGGACGTAGCGCACCTTGTAGCCCAGGTGCTGGAGGTAACGGAAGAGGAGGTCGAAGGTGATGGCCGGACGGGCGTGGCCCAGATGCGCATCGCCATAGACAGTGGGGCCGCAGACGTACATGCCGACGCGCCCGGGAGTGAGCGGCTTGAAGAGTTCCTTCTGCCGGCTCAGGGTATTATAAATAAGGAGTGGTTGTTCCATTGCTGATTGTTTTTAATTAAGAATTAAGAGAGAAGAATTAAGAATTGCATTGACAGAATGTCGTACGAAGTGTTCTTCCATAATTCTTCTTTCTTAATCCTTAATTCTTAATTAATTATGCGTCTCTCCGTATTCCAGTTCTCCATCGACCACCCAGCGGAGGTCTTCGGGGTCGAAGTCGCCCATCTTATCCTTTTTGGCTTGTTTAGCGACGAACTTTGCCACTTCCTCCACGTCGATGTCGATGTCTTCGTCGCCAGGATGCTTGTCGAGCAGGTCAACGTAGTACTCGCCAATGACGTCGATGAAGTAGTAGAAATCTTCCTCGGTGAACTTGTCCTTGAGTTCCTGAGGCAGATAGTTTTTGATGAATTCGACCGTCTGGCGGTCGTCCTCAGCGTCGTTGAGGAGGTCTTCTTCAAAGGTACTCATAGCTTTTCTCTGTTTCCTGGTTGGATAGTTTCTATAGTCTCTATAGTTTCTATAGTCTCTATAGTTTCTATAGATGCTATAGTTATAATAGAGCCTTGATTTTCTCTTCGAGTACGGTGCGTGGCACGAGGCCGACGCTGCGGTCCGCTTCCTTGCCGTCCTTGATGAAGACGACGGTTGGGATGTTTCGTACGCCGAAGCGCATGGCGAGGTCTTCGTCCTCTTCCACGTCGCATTTGCCTACGATGGCCAGTCCGTCGTAGTCCTTTGCCAGTTCTTCGATGACTGGGGCGAGGCGCTTGCAGGGGCCGCACCATGTTGCCCAAAAGTCCAGTACGAGAGGCTTGCCGGTTGCCACCAGAGCCTCGAAATTGCCAGTGTTGATTGTCTGTGCCATAATGTGATGCTATAAATGTTAATGTTATGAAGCCTTGTTTTCGGAAGAGCACGCTCTTATTTCAGAAGAGCACGCCTTTATTGCCAACGAGGCACGCTCTTATTGCCAACGAGGCACGCTCTTATTTTAACTATGGTGTTCTGCCTGGAGTCATATCCTTTGGAAAAAGTTGTTTAATTGATGCTGTATGCGAGTGCAGCGCTGCCTTCGATGTCGTCCAGCAGTTGCCGTTTCACCTTGATGCGGTGGGAGCCGGATGTCATTCGGAGCTGGTTGTGAGGATTGGTGGCATCCACGAAGACCAGTTTCAGCGCCGCGCTGCCGGGATTCTCGTCGGCGTAGGAGGTGAGCATTTCCACGTCGTCCTTGCTCAGTGTGTTTGTGTTGACGGTGACGGTGATGCTTTCGATCACCTTGTCGCTCACGTCGGCCAGCCAGTCGATGTGTCCAATGCGGAGTTCAAACTCACCTTCCCGGAAGCGATGTGGCTCTACGCTGGCTGTGATGAGCACCGAGCGGTCGATGCTCAAGTAAGCCCCCCACTTCACCCAGTTGTCGCCGAAGAGCGCTATCTCTCCCGTTCCGCTGAAGTCCTCGATGGTGGCCACGCCGAAGGGCTTGCCGTTCTTCGTCGTGCCGGAACGGACAGCCGTGACGATGCCGCCCAGGCGGACCGTCTGTCCCGCAAAGGCCGTGAGGTACTCCATCTCCGCCATCTTCAGGTTGCAGACGTTTTGCAGGATGACATAGTATTCGTCGAGCGGATGGGCCGAGAGATAGATGCCCACCAGCGAGCGCTCCTTGTTCAGCCGTTCCAGCACAGACCACTCTTCCGCTTCCGGCACAGCAGGCTTGTTGAGTTCTACGGCATCCATGCCGAAGAGCGAGAACTGCGCCTCCGTCTGCGCCTGCTGGTACTGCGAGCCGTAGCGTGCCAGCAGGTCGAGGAAGACTTCACCTTTTGCGTTAGCGGCCACAAACTGTTCGCGACGGATGTCCGATGCGATGTTGTCGAACGCACCGCTCATGGCGAGGCACTCCAGGCCGTTGCGTTTGATGGCGGACATGTTGACGCGCTCGGCAAAGTCGAAGATGTCCTTGAAGGGGCCGTTCTTCTCCCTCTCATCGACGATGGCCTGTACGGCCGCCTCGCCCAGGCCCTTGATGGCCGTCAGGCCGTAGCGTATCTGCTGGCGGTCGTTGACGCCGAAGTCGCGGTGCGACTCGTTGACGTCCGGGCCGAGCACCTCCAGCTTCATGGCGTGGCATTCCTCCAGGAGCTTCGTCACCTCCTTCACGTCGTCCTTGCCGCGTGTCAGCAAGGCAGCCATGAACTCAGCCGGATAGTGCGCCTTCATGTAAGCCGTCTGGTAAGCCACCCAGGAATAGCAGGCGGCGTGCGACTTGTTGAAGGCATATTTGGCGAACTCCTCCCAGTCCCCCCATATCTTCTCGAGCACCAGCGGGTCGTGCCCGTTGCGAGTGCCGCCCTCGATGAACTTGGGCTTCATCTCCTTGATGAGGCTTTCTATCTTCTTGCCCATTGCCTTGCGCAGGGCGTCGCTCTCGCCTCGGGTGAAGCCAGCCAGTTTGCGCGAAAGCAGCATGACCTGCTCCTGATAGACCGTAATGCCGTACGTGTCGCGCAGATATTCTTCGCAGGCCGGGAGGTCGTAGGTGATGGGCTCCTGCCCGTTCTTGCGTCGGATGAACTGCGGAATCTTGTCCATCGGTCCGGGGCGGTAGAGGGCATTCATGGCGATGAGATCCTCGAAGACCGTCGGGTGCAGTTCCTTCAGATACTTCCTCATGCCGGCCGACTCGAACTGGAAGGTGCCAACGGTTCGGCCTTCCTGATAGAGCTTGTAGGTCAGAGGGTCGTCGATGGGAATGTTGTCGATGTCGATGTCGATGCCGTGCGCCTCCTTGACGATGCGGCAGGCTTCCTTCAGCTGCGACAGCGTCTTGAGCCCCAGAAAGTCCATCTTGATGAGGCCAGTGCTCTCGATGACGTGGCCATCGTACTGCGTGACGGCCGTCTTGCGGTCGGGGAAGTCCGGGTCGTCGGCCGTAGAGACAGGCACATGGTCGCTGATAGGGTCGCGGCAGATGATGAAGCCGCAGGCATGAATGCCAGTGTTGCGGACCGTGCCTTCGAGCTTCAGGGCATACTTGATGGTGTCCGCTTCCTTCTTGTCGCTCGAGTAACGTGCCACTTTCAGCTCGGGCGTCGCCTCAATGTAGTTCTCCAGAGTTGACTTCTTGCCATCGGGCAGGCGGTCGGGCATCGCTTTACACCAGCCGTTGACCACGGAAAGAGGCACCTTCTCCACGCGCCCCACGTCCTTCAAGCTGTTCTTCGCAGCCATCGTGCCATAGGTGATGATGTGTGCACAGTTCTCCGCGCCGTACTTGTCCATGACCCATTGCAGCACCTTCCCGCGGCCGTCGTCGTCGAAGTCGGTGTCGATATCGGGAAGGGAGATGCGGTCCGGATTGAGGAAACGCTCGAACAGGAGGTCGTACTTCAGCGGATCGAGCCTTGTGATGCCAAGGCAATAGGCCACCACGGAGCCGGCCGCCGAGCCTCGCCCTGGGCCTACCCACACGCCCAACTCGTTGCGGGCGCTGTTGATGAAGTCCTGCACGATGAGGAAGTAGCCGGGGAAACCCATCGTCTTCATAATGTGCAGCTCGAAGCGGATGCGGTCGATGACTTCTTGGGGCAAGGAGCAAGGGGCAGGGGGCAAGGGATTTCCTTTGCCATCCTCTTGCTCCTTGTCCCCTGCCTCTTGCTCCTTGTCCCCTGCCCCTTGCCCCTTTCCATAGAGGCGCTGGGCTCCTTCGTAAGCAAGCTTGGCCAGATAGTCGGCCTCGAACTTGATGCGGTAGAGCTTGTCAATGCCTCCCAACTTGGCAATCTTCTTCTCGCCCTCTTCTCGGGGAAGGGTGTTCTCGCCGTTCTCGTCGCTTGTGAACTCATGGAACAGCTCTTCCTCGGTGAAGCGCTGCCGCCAGAGTTCTTCCGTGCCGAAGTCTTCGGGGATGGGGAAGAAGGGCATGATGGGGTTGGACTCGAGGTCGTAGGTCTCCACCTTGTCCAATATCTCGCAGGTATTCGTGAGGGCTTCGGGAATGTCTGCAAAGATGGCGCTCATCTCGGCACGCGTCTTGAACCACTCCTGCTTGCTGTAGCGCATACGGTTCGGGTCGTCGAGGTCCTTGCCGGTGGAGAGGCAGAGAAGCAAGTCGTGCGCCTCTGCGTCGTCCTCGTTGATGAAGTGCGAGTCGTTGGTGCAGATGAGCTTCACGCCGTGCTTGCGTGCCAACTGGATGAGGACGGGGTTGACGTGCTTCTGCACTTCGTATGTCTCGCGGTTGGCAGTCTGATTGGGGTTGGTCACTTCGTGGCGTTGCAGCTCGAGGTAGTAGTCGTCGCCCCAGATGTTGTGGAACCACTTGACGGCCTCTTCGGCACCTGCCAAGTCTCCGCGCGCTATCTTCTTGGGCACTTCGCCGCCGATGCAGGCAGAGCAGATGATGAGCCCTTCGTGGAACTGCTCCAAGTCCTTGTGGTCGGTACGAGGGCGCATATAGAAGCCATCGACCCATGAGCGCGAAACGAGCTTGATGAGGTTGTGATAGCCCGTTTCGTTCTTGGCAAGCACAATGAGGTGCCAGCCCGACTGGTTTTCCTTTCCGCCCTCGTGCACACTCTTGTCGCCGCAGCGGGCCACGTACATCTCGCAGCCGAAGATTGGCTTGAAGGGCGCTTCTCCATCTTCCTTCCTTTTCTTGTTGACTTTCTTGCAGTAGTCATAAAACTCCTTGACACCGAACATGTTGCCGTGGTCGGTGAGTGCCATGCCGCGCATGCCGTCGCCGATGGCTTTGTCAACCATGCCTTTGATGGACGCTTGTCCGTCGAGAAGCGAGTATTGTGAGTGAACGTGTAAGTGAACGAAATCGTTTATCATTGGTCAATCATTGGTCTTTGAACATTCATGCAATAATGCCATAAAGGAGAAGGCAAAGTTACAAAAAAGATTGGAGATTTGGGATTATCGCAGAGAGTTTTTCTTCTTATTGCTTAATTTTTTTACTTTTCACTTTTCTCTTTGCATTTTTCTTCGTAACTTTGAGGCGCACTATGCAAAAAAACATGGGAAAAAGACTAAGAAAACTAAAGAAAATACGTCTTCATCACGAAGGAAAGGACACGCTTCTTTGGAGTGCTGTCCTTCTGGTAATACTTAACTTTGCCATCCTGCACATCTTTAATTCGCGCCTTCCTTTCGACATCTGCATCACTTTGAGTGCCATCCTCTATGGCGTTCTGCTCAACTTCTTCCAGTGCCCCATCCGAACATTCGAGGGAGAGACGGAGGGCGTCGTCGTGGCACCAGCCGACGGCAAGGTCGTCGTGGTGGAAGAGACAGAAGAGACCGAGTATTTCCACGACCGCCGCATCATGGTGAGCATCTTCATGAGCCTCTTCAATGTTCATGCCAACTGGATTCCGGTGGACGGCACGGTGAAGCATGTGAGCCACTTCGACGGCAATTTCCACAAGGCATGGCTGCCTAAGGCCAGCGACGAGAACGAGCATAGCCTTGTGGTCATCGAGACGCCCGACGGCACGGAGATTCTGGCGCGCCAGGTGGCGGGCGCCATGGCTCGCCGCATCGTCACCTATCCCTCGGTGGGCGAGGAGTGTTATGTCGATGAGCACCTTGGCTTCATCAAGTTCGGTTCCCGCGTTGACCTCTATCTGCCCTTGGGGACAGAGGTCTGCGTACAGCTCAACCAGAAGACCGTCGGCAACGAGACAATTATTGCAAAACTAAACTGAATTCATGGTTCATCGTTCTTAATTCACGGTCAGGTTGCGCCATGCAGCACAGGGAACAATGAGGAACAAAAGAACAATGGTGGGTTATGGAAGAAGAATTGTGAATGATGAGTTGTGAATTATGAAGTTGATTAACTTTCCCAACATTTTGACCTGCTGCAACCTTGTGTGTGGTTGCATGGCAACAGGTGCCGCTTTCTATGGCCATTATCAGTATGCGGTGCTGATGATTATCCTCGGTGCCGTGTTCGATTTCTTCGATGGCATGGCGGCCCGTGCCCTTGGCGTGTCCTCGAATATCGGCAAGGAGCTCGATTCGCTGGCCGACGTGGTTACGTTCGGCGTGGCGCCCAGCAGTATTCTTTTCTATCTCTTCCACGAGGTGCACTACCCCGAGATGCTGGCTTCCGCAGATTTCTCAATCTTCAATCTTCAATTTTCCATTACGAAGCTCTTGCCCTATACGGCTTTTCTGATGGCAGCATTCTCGGCCTTGCGGCTGGCAAAGTTCAACCTCGACGAGCGTCAGCACTATGGGTTCATCGGTTTGCCTACGCCTGCCAATGCGCTCTTCTGGGGGAGTCTTGTGCTGGGCGAACACGCTTTCCTCGTCTCGCAGAAGTTCAATGCCGTCTTCCTTTTCCTCTTCATGGTGCTCTTCTGCATGTTGTTGGTGAGCGAAGTGCCCATGCTGGCCTTGAAGTTCAAGAACTTCTCCTGGGCGGACAACAGGCAGCGCTACATCTTCCTCGGCGGCTGTCTGCCCATCCTGCTTCTCGCTCCCTTCTCCCTGCACTATATTATATTATGGTATATAGTGCTGTCGGTTGCATTCCCAAAGTTTTCATCACATTCCTGAAGCGTCGTGTCGGTTGACGCCGCACGGTGACTTCTTTGCTGCATCACGACCCAGCAAAGAACTACGTGTGGGATGTTGGCGGCCGGACCTTTTCCTGATGGTCTGCGGGGCACGCTGTCCTTCTATCTTTTGGCGTTTTCTTTGATGAGGCCGTGGCGGTAGGCGTGGAGCAGCTGCCTGAGTTCCTTTATCTGTTCCTCCAGCTGCCGACCTTTGTCGGTGTCGCGGACGCGGATGCGGCGCCCCATCATCTCCACGATTTGTGTGCTGCTCTTGATGTCGGTGCCTTTGGCCACGGCTTCTTGCGTGCTGGTGAACGGCTCGTGCTGAATGAGTTGGAAGCCTCGACTGTGATAGACGAGGGTATATCCGGCGATGCCCGTGGTGTGGTGGTACGCTTTGGCGAAGCCTCCGTCGATGACCATCAGCATTCCGTCGGCCTTGATGGGGTTCTCGCCTTGGCTGGCGTGGACGGGCACATGTCCGTTGATGATGTGTCTCGACCCGCCTCCCTCTATGGGCAGCGACGAGACGCCGAAGCTGTCGAGGATGCGTGTGCAGACGGCAGGGTCTTCGCGGAGCTGGTAGTAGGCGCCTTTCTCCTCGTGGTGCGTGGCCGGGTTGGCGAGGAAGTAGCGCTCGAAGGTTGTCATTCGGCTCTTGTCGAAGAGCGGACTGTCCGGGCCGCACCAGAGATACCAGAAGAAGTCGCGTGCCTGGAGCCGCTGTTCGTGGGGCGTGTCGTGCTGGAAGGCGACGCGCATCTTTATCTCTATCTGCTGCATGAGTTCCCGTCCCTGGTAGGCTTTTCCGTCAATCGTCACCTGCCGCAGGCTGCCGTCGGCATTGAGCGGGACCGAGGCATGGAAGAGGAGGTTGCTGTTGCAGATGTTGTACATCGAGCCGTGGCTGAAGAGGCAGCGTATGTGCTTCTGCAGTTTCTCTGAGATGCGGAAGGAATGGTGCAGGCGTTTCATGAGGTCTTCTTCCTCGGCCGTCAGTCGATAGGGGTCGGCGAAGTCGATGGTGGGGAAGAGCGTGTCGAGCAGCGGATAGTCCCGTCCGTCGAAGCGGTAAGTGCCGCTTTTCGGGTTGATGTTCTCGAGTGTACCTCTTCTGTCGATGTTCCATTCGGGATGCTGACGGACGAGTCTGCCCTCGAGCTTGAACTGGATGACGGAGATGGCTTTGTGCATCTGCGCAATGAGGCGGAGGCGTTTCAGGTCGTTAGGCTGCTTGGTTGTCTTGTCGTCGGGGCGGTTCTGCTCTATGGGGAGGAAGCGTTCGCAAGGATCGTCGGCATAGGTCTCCATGGCGAAGGTGGCAAGCGGCAGGAGGTTGATGCCGTAGCCTTCTTCGAGCGTTGCCATGTTTGCAAAGCGGAGCGAGAGGCGGAGCACGATGGCGATGCAGGCGTCGCATCCGGCAGCGGCTCCCATCCATAGAGCGTCGTGGTTGCCCCATTGAATGTCGAAGTTCTGGCGCGTCAGCAGGTAATCCATGATGATGTGAGCGCCCGGCCCTCGGTCGAAGATGTCGCCCAGGATGTGCAGTTGGTCGATGCTCAACTTGTGTATGACGTTGCAGATGGCAACGATGAAGTTCCGTGCCTGCCCTGTCTGCACGATGGTCTCCACGATGCGGCGTACGTAGGCCTCCTTGTCTTCGTCGCTCGGGCTTTCGTGCAGCAATTCCTCTATGATGTAGGCGAACTGCGAGGGCAGGGCTTTTCGGACTTTGCTGCGGGTGTATTTGCTGCTGACCGAGCGGCAGACCTGAATGAGCTGCAGGAGGGTGCGGGCATAGAAGTCGGAGATGTCCTCGTCCGTGCTTTCCTCTATCATCTCGAGGCGTTTCTCGGGATAGTAGATGAGGGTGCAGAGGTCGCGCATCTCTTCTTTGGGAAGTGATCCTTCGAAGAGGTCGTTGACCTTTCGCTTGATGTTTCCGCTGGCGTTTCGGAGGATATGGAGGAAGGCTTCGTGTTCGCCGTGAATGTCGGCCACGAAGTGTTCTGTTCCCTTGGGCAGGCTGAGGATGGCCTCGAGGTTGATGATTTCGGTGCTTGCGCTCTCGCTGTTGGGGAACGTCTGCGAGAGGAGCCAAAGCAAGCGCATGTCAGGGGTGTCCACTATTGTGAGTTTAGAGTTTAGAGTTTAGAGTTTAGTGTTTAGAGTTAAGAAAGGGCATCTTGTATCTGCATGGTCAGTCGGATGAAGTCTGCGACGCTGAGTTGTTCGGGTCGCTGCTGCATGATGGGGGCGGCGAGCAATGCTGCGAAGTCTGGTTGGGCATGGCTTTCCGCCTGGAGTTGTGCGAGGAGCGGCTTGATGTTGTTGCGGAGTGTCTTCCGTCTCTGGTTGAATGTTGTCTTGACGAGGCGGCGGAAGAGTTTCTCGTCGCAGCCCAGGTCGGTCGTCGCGTTGCGGGTGAGGCGAATGACGGCACTGCGCACTTTTGGCGGAGGGTTGAAGACGCCGGGCTCTACGGTGAAGAGGTATTCCACATCGTACCAAGCCTGTACGAGCACGCTCAGGATGCCGTAGGTCTTGCTGCCAGGCCCTGCTGCCATGCGCTCGGCAACCTCTTTCTGTATCATGCCCGTGCAGCAGGGAATCAGTTCCTTGTTGTCGAGCATCTTGAAAAAGATTTGGCTGGAGATGTTGTAGGGATAGTTGCCGGTCAGGACGAAGGGTTGTCCGCCGAAAGTCCTGTCGAGGTGCATCTTCAGGAAGTCGTCCTCGATGATGCTGTCCTCCAGTTCCGGGTATGTTCGCCTGAGGTAGGCCACGCTCTCGAAGTCTATCTCCACCACTTTGACCTGCCTTGGCTTGCGGACAAGGAATTGTGTCATCACGCCCATGCCCGGCCCGACCTCCAGAACGGGCAGGTCCGGACAGGCATCCACCGTGTCGGCAATGCGGCTGGCGATGCTCAAATCGGTCAGAAAGTGCTGCCCGAGGAATTTTTTTGGCCTAACGAAGGAACAATTCATAATTCATAATTCATAATTCATAAATTCTTCGTACATTTGCACGGCAAAGATAAGAAAAATTCTTCATTCTTCAAAATAATTATGAATCAAGAGTTATGAATTATGAACTAAAGTGGCTCAAGATAGGTGTGCCTTTGGCTTTGGCGGTCGGCATACTGTGGTGGATGTACCGTGGCATCCTGTGGGAGGAGCTTGTGGATGCTCTTTCGCACAAGATGTCGTGGACTTGGATGTTGCTGAGCTTGCCTTTCGGTGTGCTGGCGCAAGTGCTGCGTGCCATGCGTTGGAGGCAAGTCCTGGCTCCTGCCGGCGAGCGTCCGCACCTTTCCACTTGCGTTCATGCCGTCTTCCTGAGCTATGCCAGCAGCCTCGTCGTGCCCAGGGTGGGCGAAGTGTTGCGGTGCGGTGTGCTGAAGCGCTACGAAGGCACGGACTTCAGTTGCTGTGTAGGAACGGTCGTCACGGAGAGGATCATCGACACCCTGCTCATCCTCCTGCTCTCCTTCCTGACTTTCCTGACGCAGATACCGGTCTTTCTGGACTTCTTCCAGCAGACGGGGCTGTCGCTTGGCAGCGTGCTCGAGCGCTTCACGCTGACGGGCTGGTTGGTGACGGCTGCTTGCGGCCTGCTTGCCCTGATGTTTATGTTAAGCCTCCTTCGTTTCCTTCAGAGGAGGAGCAAAGTCCGGGGCGGTTCGTCCTTCCTTTGGAAGGGGTGGGGAAGGCTTCTGGACGGCATCTCTTCCATTACGGAGGTGGAGCAGCCCTTGCTCTTCGTCTTCTATTCCGTTGGCATCTGGGTGAGCTACTACCTGCATTTCTACCTCACCTTCTTCTGCTTCGACTTCACTTCAGGTCTTGGCCCGCTGGCCGCCCTCGTTGCCTTCGTCGTTGGCACCTTTGCTGTGCTGGTGCCTACGCCCAACGGTGCCGGCCCATGGCACTTTGCCGTCAAGACCGTCCTCGTGCTCTATGGCGTGGGACAGACTGAAGCCGCACTGTTCGTCCTCATCGTCCACACACTCCAGACCCTTCTCGTTGCCCTCCTCGGCGTATGGTCGTCTGTGGCACTTTCCCTCAGGAAAAGTCATTAAAAGCACAGGGCTCAAAAAAACGAGGCACGCTCTTATTGCAATAAAGGCACGCTCTTATTGCAATAAAGGCACGCTCTTATTTGAACAAAGGCACGCTCTTATTGCAATAAAGGCACGCTCTTATTGAAATAAAGGCACGCTCTTGTAGAAACAAGGCCACGCTCTTTCCGGCAACGGGGCTGCCGGATTTGTCGGACACCAATAAATTGTTTTGCTCCGGGAGAACCCCGACTTTCAGGCACTCACAAACGGCATTTGTCTGTGAAAAACAATTTTATCTGCCAAAAATCTTTAGGAAATGCAGAATTATTCGTAACTTTGTGGCGGATAATGCACATAAAAGAATAATTTGCGAAGAAAAGGAAAAAACAAAAACCAAGCTTTAATACAATTATGAAAGACTTTCTCAAGTACACGCTGGCCACGATTGTAGGTATCATCCTGACCAGCATCATTATCACAGTAATCAGTATTGTATCCCTTGCCGGCATGGTAGCCAGCGAAGGCGCACGTAGCTCTGTGCCAAAGAACAGCGTGTTGCGCATCAATCTCGACGGCGAGATTGTGGAGCGTGCCGGCGATAGCTCTCCGATGGACATCCTCAACCAGGACGACGAGGCCATCATCGGTCTCGACCAGGCACTCGATGCCCTGAAGAAGGCTGCCAAGAACGACCGCGTGAAGGGCATCTATCTGGAAGCAGGCTCGCTGGCTGCCTATCCGGCCGACGCACAGGAGCTGCGTAAAGCCCTGCTGGAGTTCAAGGAGAGCGGCAAGTGGATTGTTGCCTATGGCGACAACTATTCACGCGTTGCCTACTATGTCTGCTCCGTTGCCGACGAGCTTTACCTCAACCCCAGCGGCTTGATCGACTGGAACGGTATGGCCAGCCGACCCATCTTCTTCACCGGACTGCTGAAGAAGGTGGGCGTCAAGATGCAGGTATTCAAGGTCGGCACATACAAGAGCGCCGTCGAACCCTATGTCAACACCGAGATGAGCGATGCCAACCGAGAGCAGGTGATGAGCTATCTGAACAGCATCTGGAACAATATGCAGAAGGACGTAGCCAAGAGCCGAAAGCTCTCCGTCGAAACCCTCAACGGCATTGCCGACTCCACCGTGCTTTGCAAAGCCAATGTCTATGTCAAGAACAAACTTGCCGACAAGCTCGGCTATCTGAGCGACGTGAAGGAAACCCTCAAAGCACGTCTTGAGCTCGAAGAGGACGACGACCTGAAATTCACGACGCTTGCCGACGTGGCTGCCGCCGACGACCTCGGCGATAAGGTTGACGAGGAAGTGGCCGTCTATTATGCCTACGGCGAAATCAACGACCAGCCCAGCAGAGGCTTCAGCTACAACCAAGAGCACAGCATCACAACCAGAGCAACAATCACCGACCTCCAGGAACTCCGTAAGGACGACGACGTCAAGGCCGTAGTCATCCGCGTCAACAGCCCTGGCGGCTCTGCCTTCGCCAGCGAACAGATCTGGCACGAGATTCAATTGCTTCGCGCCAAGAAGCCCGTCGTCATCAGCATGGGTGCTATGGCAGCAAGTGGCGGCTACTACATCAGCTGCGGCGCCAACAAGATCATCGCAGAGCCAATGACCCTGACAGGCAGCATCGGCATCTTCGGCATGATCCCCGACGCCAGCGAACTGCTCACCGAGAAGCTCGGACTTTCCTTCGACATCGTGAAGACCAACGCCATGAGCGACTTCGGCGCAATGGGACGTCCCTTCAATGCAGGCGAGGCTGCCAAACTGCAGGCCTACATCAACAACGGCTACGAACTCTTCACCGGCCGAGTGGCAGGCGGTCGCGGAATGGCTCAGGACAGCGTCAAGGCCATCGCAGAAGGTCGCGTATGGACTGGCGAACAAGCCCTCGGGATTGGTCTCGTCGATAAACTGGGCACCCTGGACGATGCCATTAAGGCTGCAGCAGAACTGGCAGAGGTGGAGAAATACACCGTCGGCCGCTACCCAAGCCCCACACCGTGGTACATGAACGTCCTCGACAAGCAAAGCAACGGCTACATGGAAGGCAAAATGCGTGCCGCCCTTGGCGAATACTATCAAGCCTTCTCCCTCATACAGCGCGTCGGCAAGATGAACCCCATCCAGGCCCGTATGCCGTTCGACCCCAACCTTAAATAAAAATCACAATTCATAATTCATAATTTGGTTACACCCTTAAAGCCGGCAAAACAATCCTCCTGCCCCTCGCCCCCATGCCCCTCGCCCCTGAACTTAATTATGAATGATGAATTAACCATTATGAAGAAGAGAAAGTGGAAGGTGACTTGACACATATTCGCCGCTCGCTGATGCCGTTGAGCTGGCTCTACGGAGTCGGTGTGGACATTCGCAACGCCCTGTTCGACATGGGGGTGCTGAAGTCCGTGTCGTACGACATTCCCATCATCAACGTGGGCAACATCACAGTCGGCGGAACGGGCAAGACACCTCATGTGGAGTACCTTGTCCGCCTCCTGTCGGGCCGTTACCGGGTGGCAGTGCTGAGCCGAGGCTACAAACGCAAGACCTCGGGCTACATCCTCTCCACCCCTTCCTCTACAATGGAAGAGATAGGCGACGAGCCCTGGCAGATAAAGCAAAAGTTCCCCGAAGTCTATGTCGCCGTGGACGGCAACCGGCGGCGAGGCATAGAACGCCTCACGACGGACGAGGCAACGAAGGACGTCGAGCTCATCCTCCTGGACGATGCCTATCAGCACCGCTACGTCAAGCCGGGGCATAACATCCTGCTCGTGGACTATCACCGCATCATTTCGGACGATTGCCTGTTGCCTGCGGGAAGGCTTCGCGAACGCCCTTCTTCAAGCCGACGCGCCTCGACGGTCATCGTCACGAAGTGTCCGCAGCACATCAATGCGATGGGCTTCCGCGTCATCCTCTCTGCGCTGAACATCAAGCCGTACCAGCAGCTCTTCTTCAGCACCTTCAGCTATGGCACGATGCGGCAGCTTTGGGGAGACAAGACACTGGAGCTTGATACCTTACGCAAGGACAACACCCATGTCCTGCTGCTCACAGGCATCGGCAATCCTCAGCAGATGGAGCAGGACGTGCGGCGCTTCGTGCAGCACATCACGCCACTCTCTTTCCCCGACCATCATTACTTTTCCCAGCGCGACGCAGTGGCAATTCACCAAGCTCTGCTTGCCTTGCCTAAGCCACACATCGTCATTACGACAGAAAAGGACGCGTCGCGGCTTCTTCGCCTGAAGGGCTTCAGCGAAGAGGTAAAGCAGAGTTTATACGTCTTGCCCATTGAGATAAGCATTATGCGAGACGAAAAGGACAAATTCGACAAAACGATTTTAGACTATGTACAAGAAAATACAAGCAACAGCATCGTGGCTTCGCGAAAGAATGCCTAATGCTCCGGAGACGGCCATCGTGCTCGGCACGGGCCTCGGACAGCTCTCCAAGCGCATCGAGCGACTTCTGTCTATTCCTTACAACGAAATTCCCAACTTCCCGGTCTCAACTGTTGAGGGACACAGCGGCGAGCTTATCTTCGGACGGCTCGGCGGCAAGGATGTGATGGCGATGGAGGGGCGTTTCCACTACTACGAGGGTTACACCATGCAGCAAGTGACGTTCCCCGTCCGCATCATGTACGAGCTGGGCATCAAGACGCTCTTCGTCAGCAACGCCGCGGGCGGCACAAACCTGAACTTCAAGATTGGCGACCTGATGATTATCACCGACCATATCAACTTCATGCCCGAGAATCCCCTGCACGGCCCGAACGTTCCTCCCGGCCCCCGTTTCCCGGACATGAGCGAGGCGTACAGCAAGGAACTCATCGCCAAGGCCGACGAGATAGCAGCCAAGCATGGCATCAAGGTTCAGCACGGCGTCTATCTTGCCACGCAAGGCCCCACCTACGAGACGCCCGCAGAGTACCGGATGTTTGCCCGCTGGGGAGCCGACGCCGTAGGCATGAGCACCGTGCCGGAGGTCATCGTTGCCCATCAATGCGGCATTAAGTGCTTTGGCATGAGCATCATTACCGACCTGGGAGGCCAGGATGTGCCTATGACGATTACCCATCAGGAAGTGCTCCGGGCTGCTGAGGCTGTACAGCCGCTCATGGCTACCATCATGGAAGAACTGGTAAAGACCCCTTGACCCCCTTTAACAGACCCCCTAACCCCCTTTAGGGGGAACAAATGGTAAATGGTAAATGATTAAATGGTAAATGGTAAATGACTAAATGGTAAAAGAGAGATGGAAATTCAGGAACTTGGCGAGTTCGGCCTGATAGAGCGTCTTGCGAAAGATATTACGACACGGAACGCCTCCACCGTTAAAGGCATTGGCGACGATTGCGCCATCCTTGCGCCTGCGGAGGGAATGCGCACCCTCGTCACCACCGACCTGCTGATGGAGGGCGTCCACTTCGACCTCACCTACGTCCCCCTGCAGCATTTGGGCTACAAGGCGGTGATGGTCAACCTCAGCGACATCTTTGCGATGAACGCCATGCCGCGGCAGATCACGGTCAGCCTCGCCATCAGCAGCAAGTTCCAGGTCGAGGACATCGAAACGCTCTATGTCGGCATGCGAATGGCCTGCGAGAAGTGGGGCGTCGATATCGTCGGCGGAGACACCACGGCAAGCCTGACGGGACTTGCCATCAGCATCACGGCCGTCGGCGAGGCACGTCCCGAGGACATTGTGCTGCGAAGCGGCGCGAAGCCCACCGACCTCATCTGCGTCAGCGGCAACCTCGGTGCGGCCTACATGGGCCTGCAGCTCCTGGAGCGCGAAAAGGTCATCTACAACGAGCAGGTAGAAGAGGCCCGCCGCAGCGGCAGCAAGGAGCAGATGGAGGCACTGCGCGAGGCTCAACCCGACTTCTCCGGCCGCGAGTACATCCTCGAACGTCAGCTCAAGCCCGAGGCTCGGGGCGACATCGTCGCCGCCCTGCAACAGGCCGGCATCCACCCCACAAGCATGATGGACATCAGCGACGGCCTGAGCAGCGAACTCATGCACATCTGCAAGCAGAGCCAGACGGGCTGCCGCATTTACGAAGAGCGCCTGCCGCTCGACTACCAGACGGCGGCAATGGCCGAGGAACTGAACCTCAACGTCAGCACCTGCGCCCTCAACGGCGGAGAGGACTACGAACTGCTCTTCACCGTGCCTCTGGCACAGAACGACGCCGTATCGGCCCTCGACGACGTCCACGTCATCGGCTACATCACCGAGCAGGACAAGGGCTGTGCCCTCATTTCCCGCGACGGCGGAGAACACGTCCTCAAAGCCCAAGGCTGGAACCCCCTGAAATAACAGAAAGCAGTCCGCAAACAAACACACCGTGCCTCGTTGGCAATAAGAGCACGCCTTTATTGCCAACGAGGCACGCTCTTATTGCCGTCCGCGCATAAAAAGCGCGCCTTGGCGCTAGAGCGCCGAGAACGAGGCACGCTCTTATTGTCAACGAGGCACGCTCTTATTGTCAACGAGGCACGCCTTTATTGCCAACGAGGCACGCTTTTATTTTAACACATGTAAAGCCTAATGCCCCTTGACGGTTTCATAAGGCTCAAGAAACCCAAAAATATCGGGCAATAATTTGTCAATTTGCTTGGAATTACGTAATTTTGCGCCTAATAAAGAGGAAAAGGCTCAATGGGAAAAGCATCAATACTGCGATTCGGTGTGCTTTTGCTGGCAGTCATACTGTGTTTGCCGGCAGAGAGCGTCGGGCGTAAGCGCAAGATACAGAAGCCGCGCAATCCCGACTCTCTGGTCGTGGCCATGCCTTCGCCCGAAATGCCTTCCAGCCGGAAGATGAGCACCTCGGCCTTCCCCGTGCAGATAAGCGTCACGGGCCGAGTGGTGCAGATCCAGAGCGACCACAACCAGCTTCTGCCCATCTACAACCAACACGGCGTGCTCTACCTAACGGCCCGCCTCACGAAAGGCAAGAACTGGCTGGGCGGATTGCCGCGGGGACGCTACTTCATCAACAACCGGCCGATAACCATCAACTGAAGCCCCCTCTCGCTCCCCCTCTGCGGGGAGAAAAATAACGGTAAATCGTAAATGATTAAATGAAAAATGAAAGGTGAAATAGACATTGACAAAATCGTCCGTGACCGCGCAGGCAAGAAAGCAAAATACATTCCCAAGTGGTTCACGCGACTGCTCTCGCGCATCATCCACCAGGAGTTCATCAACAACTATCTGCGGCAAGGCAGGGAAGGTGTCGATTTCTGCAAAGGCGTCGTGGAATACCTCGGCGTCGACGTCAAAGTGGAAGGCAGGGAGAACCTGCCCGACGACGGACGCCTCTGCACCTTCGTCAGCAACCATCCCCTCGGAGCCATCGACGGCGTAACGCTCGGATGGATCATCGGCGAACACTACGACGGCAAGATAAAGTACCTGGTCAACGACCTGCTCATGAACCTCAAAGGACTTGCCCCCCTCTGCGTCCCCATCAACAAGATAGGCAAGCAGGCACGCTCGCTCCCCGCCGTCGTGGAAGCCACCTTTGCCAGCGACAGCCACGTCATCATGTTCCCCGCAGGCCTTTGCAGCAGGCGACAGGCCGACGGCACCATCCGCGACATACCATGGAACAAGGCATTCATCGTGAAAAGCGTGCAGCACGAGCGAGACATCGTGCCCATACATTTCGAAGGACAGAACTCCAACCGCTTCTACAACGTGGCCCGATGGTGCAAACGCCTCCACCTGCCAAACTTCGCAATGGCGCTCCTGCCCGACGAGATGTACCGATGCAAAGGCAAACACTTCGTCGTCCGCATCGGAAAACCCATTCCATGGCAAACATTCGACAAGACAAAAAAACCGGGAGAATGGGGAAAATGGGTGCAGGACAAAGTCTATGAAACATAAACGGCACCCTCAGAACACCAAAAACACTCAGAACATTCAGATAACACCACAATAATGGAACCAATAGCAGAAGCCATACCCGTCGAGGTGTTGAAGTCAGAACTGACACCAGACAAGAAGTTGCGCATGACAAACAAGAGCGGCAACGAAGTGTATGTCGTCACATGGCAGGACTCGCCCCACGTGGTACGCGAGATAGGACGCTTGCGCGAGATAGCCTTCCGCGCAGCAGGAGGAGGCACAGGCAAAAGCTTCGACCTCGACGAGTTCGACACTTGCGAGAACTGCTACAAGCAAATCCTCGTCTGGGACCCCGAGACAGAAGAAATCGTAGGCGGCTATCGCTACATCCTCGGCAAGGACTGGAAGATAGCACCCGACGGACAGCCTGTTCTCGCCACAAGCCACATGTTCCGCTTCTCCGAGCGCTTCATGAAAGACTATGCGCCCTGGACCATCGAACTGGGTCGCAGCTTCGTCACCCTCGAGTACCAAAGCACACTGCGCGGCCGCAAGGGAATCTTCGCCCTCGACAACCTTTGGGACGGCCTCGGGGCAATCGTCGTCATAGAACCAACAGTCAGATACCTCTTCGGCAAGTTCACGATGTATCCCAGCTACGACCGCATGGCCCGAGACATGATACTCTACTTCCTGAACAAGCACTTCCCCGACCCCGACAACCTCATCTATCCCATGCAGCCCCTCAAGCTCTGGCACGACCCGGAGGTGTTCAAGAAACTCTTCACCGAAGATGATTTCAAGGCAGACTACCGCATCCTCAACCACGAGGTGCGTGCCTTGGGCTACAACATCCCGCCCCTGGTCAATGCCTACATGGGGCTCAGTCCCACCATGAAGCTCTTCGGCACTGCCATCAACGACGGCTTCGGCGAGGTGGAGGAAACAGGCATCCTCATCGCCGTGGACGAGATTCTTCAGGAAAAGCGCATGCGCCACATCGACTCCTTTGCAGCAGAGCATCCGGAACTGGTGAAGATTACCAGCGGAGCCAACCGCATCTTCTACAAGCCGACGGAGAAATGAAGAGCGAAGGACGGAGCGTGAAGACTTTGCCACCGCACCTAATCTTCGATAAAACGGCAAATGGTAAATGGAAAACATGGCAGATGAGATGATGAGATGGGAACAATTGCTCTCCAGCAAGCGCCTCGGGCAAGAAGAGAAGCAACAGGGGGGCGACGACCGCACTGAGTTTCAGCGCGACTACGACCGTCTTATCTTCTCCGCTCCCTTCCGCCGCCTCCAGAACAAGACGCAGGTGTTCCCGCTGCCGGGCAGCATCTTTGTGCACAACAGGCTGACGCATAGCCTCGAGGTGAGCAGTGTGGGACGTAGCCTGGGCAACGACGTGAGCCGCCTCATCCTGAAGTATCACCCCGAACTCTACAGCACGCACTTCACCGAGCTGGGAAGCATTGTCAGTGCTGCCTGCCTTGCTCACGACCTGGGCAACCCGCCTTTCGGCCATAGCGGCGAGAAGGCTATCGGCACTTACTTCAGCGAGGGCGACGGATTGTTCCTGAAGGATTATGTTTGTCCCGAGACGGGCGACGGCATCTCGCCGCAGCAGTGGAATGACATCATACACTTCGAGGGCAATGCCAATGCGTTCCGCCTCCTCACGCACCATTTCAAGGGGCGTCGCAAGGGCGGTTTCGGCATGACGTACAGCACGCTGGCAAGCATCGTGAAGTACCCCTTCTCGTCCGACCTGGCAGGCGACAAGCGCAAGTTCGGCTTTTTCCGCAGCGAGGTGATGGACTATGAGCACATCGCCCGCGAACTCGGCATCCTCCGCCTTCCTGCGCCCGACGGCTCCGTGCTCTACGCCCGTCATCCGCTCGTCTATCTCGTCGAGGCGGCAGACGACATTTGCTATCAGATAATGGACATCGAGGATGCCCACAAGTTGAAGCTCCTGACCACCGAGGAGACGCGGCATCTGTTCTTCGCCTACTTCAGCAAGGCCGAGCAGCGGCACATCGAGGAGCGCATGGCGCAGCTCGTGGACGACGTCAACGAACAGATTGTCTATCTGCGTTCCTGCGTCATCAATTGCCTCGAGCAGCAATGCGTCCGCGTCTTCGTAGAGAACGAGCAGGCCATCTTGAGCGGGACCTTCGAGGGCTCGCTCATCCATCACATGGAGGAGCTGCCGCGCAAAGCCTACGAACAGTGCGAGCGCACCGCCTACAGGAAGATTTATCATTGCAAGGACGTCGTGGACATCGAGATAGCGGGCTACAAGGTCATTACGACGCTGACCGACCTCATGGTGCAGGCTGCCACGCATTCCGACCGCGCCTTCTCGCAGTTGCTCATCAACCGCGTCAGCACACAGTACGACATCCTTGCGCCCACGTTGTACGAAAGGGTGATGGCCGTGCTCGATTACATCTCGGGCATGACCGATGTCTTTGCGCTCGACCTCTACAGAAAGATAAACGGGATGAGCCTGCCGGCAGTTTAGTTCAGAGTTTAGTGTTTAGAGTTTAGTGTTATTATGAAAGTTCAAATTATCAACCGCAGCCATCATCCGCTGCCACAATATGCGACGGAACTGTCCGCAGGACTTGACCTTCGCGCCAACATCGAGTCGCCGATAGAACTGCGCCCCATGGAGCGGCGTCTCATCCCCACTGGCCTCTTCATGGCTTTGCCGCCCGGCTACGAGGCGCAGGTGCGGCCTCGCAGCGGACTTGCCATCAAGCATGGCATCACCGTGCTGAACGCGCCCGGCACCATCGATGCCGACTATCGTGGCGAAGTCTGCGTCATACTGGTCAACCTCTCCGACGAGACGTTTGTCATTGCCGATGGCGAACGCATCGCTCAGATGGTCATTGCACGCCATGAACAGGCAGAGTGGGAAACCGTGGAAACGCTCCCCGAGACGGAGCGAGGGGCGGGAGGATTCGGACATAGCGGCACAAAGTAAAGATGACCATTCGCCGACATACCATGAATACTGCGTTTGACGTGCACGGATCAGCGCTTTCCGGAGGAGCAGCCGCGGAAATGTTAAAAACGAGGCACGCTCTTACCTCCAACGAGGCACGCTCTTATTTGGAACGAGGCACGCTCTTATTTGGAACGAGGCCCGCCTTTATTTGGAACGAGGCCCGCCAAGCCTTTCGGAGCCTCACCCTTCTGCTTGCCTTCGTGCTCGGTGCGCTCGGTGCCAGTGCGCAGTCCAACTTCGACTACTTCTATCTGGAGGCCGAGAAATGCCGCCTCGCGGAGAAATACTCGTCCGCCATGGACCTTTATCGCCATTGCCTCGACATCAATCCCGAAGCGCCCGAAGCGCTCTACAACATCGGGCTCCTGCATCTCTACCTGCGCTCCGACAGCATCGGCACAGCCTACATCAGGCAGGCTTGCGAACGCGACGACCATAACCCCTATTACCTGGAGACGCTGGCCGCGCTCTATCTGAACAAACGCGACGCCGAGGCTGCCATTCCCGTCCTCGAGAAGATGGCGTCCCTGCAGTCGCGCCGCAGCGACATACTCACGCAGCTCGTGCAGCTCTACAGCACCGTGGGCAATACGGACAAAGCCATCGGAGCCCTCAATCGTATCGAGCTGCTCGAAGGACCAAGCCCCGAAGTGATAGTCGAGAAGTTCAGGCTGTACCGCGATAAGCAGCAGCTCGATTCCGCTTTCATGCAGTTGCAGGCACTTTGCGACGAGTCGCCTCACGACATGAACCTGCGCGTCGTGGTCGGTAGCCAGTACATGCAGGCCGGCGACACCCTCAAGGCACTCGAAATCTACGACGAAGTACGTCGGCAAGAGCCCGCCAACACCAACCTTCAGCTTGCCACCCTCGACTACCTCCGCGACAGCGGTCAGGACGAAAGGTACAACACAATGCGCGACTCCCTCCTCTTCCTTCCCGACTCGCCAACACAATTGCGAGCACTGATGCTCAAGTCGTATATAGCCGACGTGCAGCGCGACTCGACGTTCACCCCAAAACTCGTAGCCGCCTTCGACAGCCTCCTGGCCCGCCCTCAGCAGGACACCGATGTGCTCATCCTGAAGGCCGCCTATCAGGTCTATAGCAAACAGCCAAAAGAGGCGCTTTGCCAAACAATGCGGCAAGTGCTCGACGTCGATCCGGGCAACGAGACGGCACTCCGAGAACTGCTACAGTACTATGCGGAGAAGGACGACGGAAAGGGCGTGGAGGACATCAGTCGCCGCGGACTCAACTATCATCCCGAGGAAATAGCCTACGCCTATTACTTAGGAATGGCACTGGCAGAACAGAATAAGCTGCCCGACGCCGCCGAAGTCCTGCTGCAAGGACTGCGCGTACGGACAGAGGACGTTCACCCATATCTCGTGTCGAACGTCTTCGGCGTGCTGGGCGACATCTACTACAAGCAGCAGAAGGAGCAGGAAGCCTTCGCTGCCTACGACTCGGCACTCGTCTATAAGGACGACAACATCATGTGCCTCAACAACTATGCCTACTACCTCAGCCTCAAAGGCGAACAGCTCGACCGCGCCGAAGAAATGAGCTATCGCACCATACGCAAAGAGCCGGACAACCTCATCTACCTCGACACGTACGCCTGGATCCTCTTCATGAAAGGCGACTACGCCCATGCCCGTACCTATATGGACAAGGTGGTCAATCCCGAAAGAACAGACGAAGAACTGCTTGCCGACGACCAACTCACGGGCAATGTCATAGAACATGCAGGCGACATCTATGCCAACATCGGCGAACAGGAAACGGCGTTGAGGCTCTGGAAACTGGCCTATCAGAAAGGCGACGAGTCCTATACGCCGCTCTTGCGAAAGAAAATTAAACGAAAGAAATACATAAAGTAAATGAAGCATTACCTAAAACATCTGCCGGCACTGCTGCTCTGTGCCGTACTCCTTGCCTCATGCGGCACCAAGAAACAAGCCGTGGCCTCTGGCGGCGCTGGCAAAGCCGAACTCGCCGCCTTGGAGCACATCGTACAGACCGTCAATGCCAACCGGCCGGACGAGACATTTGCCACAGCAAAGTTGAACCTCTCCTTCTCTTCAGCCGACAAGGATGCCTCTATCGGAGGAACATTACGCATGAAGCGGAACGACGTCGTACAGCTCTCGCTCGTCACCTTCGGCATTCTCGAAGTGGCTCGCATCGAAATGACGCCCGACTACTTCATGGGCATCGACAAGATAAACAAACAGTTCATCAGGGCCACATACCAGGATGTGTCTTTCTTCAAGAAGGCCGGCATTGACTTCTATACGCTCCAGGCGCTTTTCTGGGACGAGCTGTTCCTCTTTGGCGGTTCCGGCACGACGCCTTCCGACAAGCAATTCAAGAAGTCGATGGAAGGGGAAAAGGCCATTCTGACGAACGACGAAAGCCAGCACGCCGTCCTGACCTTCCTGGTCAACACGCTCACGGGGCTCATCCAGCAGACCACCGTCGCACCCCATTCGCAGGACGCCTCGCCTTATCTTACTTGGGAATACGCGGAGTTCGGAAACCTCGGGCAGAAGCGTTTCCCCACCAGGCACGCCCTCACCATCTCGGGCAGCGGTACCCCCATCAAGGCTTCGCTCTCACTCTCTAACCTCAAGAACGATTCCAATTGGGAGACACGCACCGAAACACCGAAGGGCCACTACAAGGAAGTGACGATAGAGCAACTGATGTCGCGCCTCACGAAGCTTTAGACGGGCGAAACCTCCCTCTGCTCTTCCTCAAAAAAGACGACGCCATGAAAAAGATTCTTGTCCTGCTTCTCTTGCTGAATGCCAGCCTTGTCGAGCTGACACTTCAACGTGCTATGCCCGATGCCCACCACTCGATGGCATTCGCGCAGAACAGCAAGAAGGTGAAGGACTTGAAGAAGCAGCAGTCAAAGCTCAAGTCGGAACTGGAGAACTCCAAGACTCAGCTCGACCAAACCCGCAAGCAGGTGAAGACGGGGCAGCAGAATGTTGACTTCCTCGGCTTGCAAATGAACA
Organism: uncultured Prevotellaceae bacterium; assembly: GCA_946415695.1. Lineage (GTDB taxonomy): Bacteria > Bacteroidota > Bacteroidia > Bacteroidales > Bacteroidaceae > Physcousia. Next base: position 29,203 of record CAMKTM010000002.1, read on the forward strand.
ACCGCCTCTCGCACATTCATCAGCTCGAAAAGGAGCTCGACGACCTGGAGTCGCACATCATCAGCCTTCAGAAAGAAGTCACTCGGCTCGACGGCGAGGTGCGAGTGCGCCGCCAGCGCCTCAAGGCTGCCGTACGCAACGCCAGAACTCTGCGCGAGAACCACGATCCCCTCGTCTTCGTCCTTTCGGCCAAGACCTTCGGACAAATGTACCGGAGGGCTCGCTACGCCCGTGAGTACGTGGTCTATCAGCACAACCTCGGCGAACAGCTGCTCCAGAAGCAAGCCGAGCTGCTCGAGGCCCAGAACCTCTTGCTCGAGACCAAGAGCCAGAAGAGCACCGTCTTGCACGAAGTGATGCTCCAGCGCAGAGACCTCAACGTGCAGCAGGTGCAGGAGCGGAAGAAGGTGGCCGGCCTGAAGAAGCAGGAGAGCGGACTGCAGGGCAAGGTGAAGGAACAGCAGAAGCAGCTCGCGGCCCTCGACAAGAAGATTGAGGAAGTCATTGCCTATGAGATAGAGCAGGCACGCAAGAAAGCCGAGGAAGAGGCGCGGAAGAAAGCTGCCGAAGAGGCGGCACGCAAGAAGAAGGAGGCAGAAAGGAAGAAAGGTGTGTCGTCGGGCAGCAGTTCCAAGCAGAAGCAAGGGAAGGCTTCTGGCCACACTCCCTCGGGGGAGACGGAGGGGGGGCGTAAGTCCGGCACATGGCTCACCGCCGAGGACCGCCAAATCAACGGCACGTTCGAGCAGAACAAAGGACGTCTGCCGGTGCCCATCACCGGGCAATACATGTTGGGCAGCCGCTTCGGACTTTACAACGTGCCGGGCATGAAGAATGTGCAGCTCGACAATAAAGGCACGAACTACATCGGTCGGCCCGGAGCCCGTGCCCGTGCCATCTTCGACGGCGTAGTCACCAGCGTGTTCGAGTACGCCGGTTCGCGCAACGTCCTTGTACGCCACGGCAGTTACATCTCCGTTTATTGCAACCTCTCCAGCACCATTGTCACCAAGGGGCAAAAGGTCAAGACGCGCGACCTGCTCGGCACCGTGGCCGACGACGGCAGCGGCAACTGCACGCTCCACTTCCAGCTCCGCAAGGAAACCGTCAAGCTCAACCCGGAAGCCTGGATAGGGAGGTAGTTTTCCCCTTGCTCTCTGCCCATCCCTCAAAACCCAAATCGGTCATTAGAACATGTCGTTCTAATGACCGATTTGGTTAAAGCCCGTTCTTTGCTTGTACATGTAAAAGAGGGTGTGTCAAAATAGGCACATCCTCTTTTTTTTATCGCAAAGCCCCGACTTTCTCAAGCCAGGGCTTTGTTATGTCGTAAAGTTTTTGTACCTTTACAACATCAAAATCAATGTTATGCAAAGGTACCACTTTCGCCCGTATTCACCAAATCAAACGATACTTTTTCCGCAAAGAATCG
>CAMKTM010000003.1 GCA_946415695.1 uncultured Prevotellaceae bacterium
AGATGCGAACTGACTTTACTCAGTAGCAAAGCAGTCAGACCGATTTTACCGGACACCAATAAAAAAAACAACGGATTACTCGAATTAAACGGATTTTTGCCTTGCTGATTATCAGCAAACGAGGCAATACATTAAATCCGTGAAATTCGTGTAATCCGTTGTTGTTAATAGTGGTTACGTTCTTCTCGCCTGTGAGTGATCGGAGTTATTCTTCGCTCCAGATGTCCCATGCGGCATCTTCCTTGGTGAGGGCTTGGCTGCCGTCAACGGTTGTGTCGCTGATCTTCAGGCTCTCTGCCAACATGTTTGCAACTTGTGCCTCGTTCGTCTCGATGGCTGGACAAATATACTTTTTCATAAACTTAAATACTATTTAATTAGGTAATATCGTTCCCCTGCTTCCTTTCCCCTCCCCATAGAGGGGGAGGGGTTAGGGGAGAGGGTCTGTTTTACTTCAGCATCTTCTTGCCATCGACAATGTTGATGCCCTTCTGCATCTTGCTCAGGCGCTGACCGGCAATGTTGTAGATGGCATGGTCAATGGTGAATGGTGAATGGTCAATGGTTTCGATGCCAGTTGGGTCGTCCTCAGTAAAGACGAAGGCGTTCACGAGGGAAGCGCTTGTCAGATAAGCCTTGCCTGCAGGGATAACAGAACCTGTCAAAGCCTGATAGAAGCCAGCCACACCGCCTTCGTTAGCCAGCACATACTCGCCGCCCATTGCCACGAGGGGAGCCGCTGTGCCGAGCAGGTCGTTCCCGCCAGTGATGGCCGGAGCTGAAGAGGCGGGTGTGAAGCTATAGTAGCCCTCAGCGCCCTTCAGCACGACAGCCGTCTGGGCAGGAATGGTGTTACTCTGCGCCGTGAGGCTGAAGTAGGTGCCGATCTTCTTGCCGGTAAAGACATTGACATTGTCGGAAAGCGTGCCTGCTGTCACGTCGTTGTAGAGAGTAGCATAGCCAGCGGCGTCCATAGCAAAGACGGTGCCGTGCGTGCTGTCAAGCTCGGGATAGACATCCGTGCCGATGGTCTGGAAGAAGGCATTGCCCAACTTGTAGGCAATCTCGCCCGTAGCAGCCTGAGTGGCCGTTACGTTCTCATAGCTGTTCTGTTGGTCGCCGCCCATAGGATAAGAGCAAGACAGCTGAGGCAGCGTGGTGTAGCAGTTGATGAAGTGACCGCCAGCCGTCTCGCCGGCCATGGCATTCGTTTGGGAATGAGTGGTGACGAACTCGATGGTGCCGCGAGCATAGCAGTTCTCCATGATGGCATTGTCGTGGTGTTCGCCCGCCATCGCACCGCAACGCAGGTTGGCTGTGCTTTCGATGTGAGCGTTCTCGAGGCCGAGGTTGTAGATCTTGCCGCCACGGGTGCGGGAGAAGAGACCGCCTTCGCACTCCGTCTTGACGAAGAGATTGCGGATGACATGGTTGTTGCCGTAGAAGGTTCCCGTGAAGGGACGCTGCCAGGAGCCGTCGTTGTTCAGGCCGATGGGCTGGAACTGATCGTTGTACTCCATGTCGATGTCGGCAGTCAGAGAGCCATTGGCACCCTGCTCGCCACCGTTGACAATCTGGGCGAAGCGAATGAGCTGGCCGAGGTTGCCGATGGTGTAGGCAGAGAGAACTGCATCGTAGCCGGGCTCTTCGTATTCGTCGCAAATCGTGCAGATGCCGTTCACGAAGTTGTGCGGGCAGACAGCAGCATCAAGTTGGATGAGACGCACCTTGGCGCTCTTGTCCGTCGTGCCGTCGCAGGTGATGTGGAGAGCGTAGTCGCCGTTCAGCTCCTCAACCTTGGCGTAGGTGGCATTCTTGCCGCTCAGCTCGAAGTAGCGCGATACGCCGCCATCGAACTTCTCTTCCATCTTGACTGTAGCATTGTTGTCCTTGTCATACTCCGTCAGCTTTACGTTGTCAACATACACCTCGTGGTTCACTCCATTGCCAGCATCGACGCGGATGCCTACTTTGCCAGTGTTCAGCAAAGCGAGGTCTGTCATGTCGCACTGCACGAAGGAGTCCTCCAGCTGGCCGTCGATGTAGGTGTTGACCACGTTGCCTACCACCTCAATCATCACGTGACGCTTCTCCCAGAAGTCGGCCTCTTCGAAGTCGGGATAGTCGGGACCGGCTGCATGCGCCTTCCATGACTCGTTGCCATTATCAAGGTGATAGTAGTTGCATACGCCCGTATTGTTCCTATAGTTAGGCGAAATCTGCCACATGTAGTTGCTGCCGCTCTCGTTCAAGCCGAAGACGAAAGAGACGTAGCCACTCTCGATTTGCACGTCGGCCTCAACGGTGTAGTGCATATCGACAGCATCCTTGAACATGTTGTTGGGGTAGTACTTCACTTCGCTAAGGTTGCGGCCTTCGGTAGTGATGGTGCCGCTGGCCCAAATGGGGTCGTTCTTCCAGTTGCCATTCGTAGCCTCGAAGTCCTCGTAGTAGAGCACGTCGCCCGTCTCGTTGGCAGTCACCTTGAAATAGTCGTAGGTGGCGGACTCGTTGACGTCGCCGTCGTGGTCCTGACGTGTGCCGACCATACCGAAGCGGAAGTTGCCGTCGCGAGAGTCAATGAGCGTGAACTCTGTCTGGTCATCACGGCGCAGATACGTGTCGGCATGCTGGCCATCATTGCTGATGACAATCTTCGTGACGAACCAGTTGGTGGTGTTCAGCGTCACACCCTTGTCGGCTGTGTTAATCTCGGCAAGCAGGATGCCACCTACCTTCCAGTCGTGGGGACGGAAGAGCGACTTCGTGCCGTCGGTGCCCACGTTGAACTGCCACATGCAGATGTTCGAGCCGAAGCCCTCGTAGGCTCGGAAGGCAATACCTGCGCCAAGGGCGTTAATCTTGAACTTACTCTCGATGGTGTAGTTATCAGTAATCCTGTAACTCCACGCCTGAATGCCGCAAACCATAAAGGCCAACAGCATTGCTACAATTCTCATTCTTTTCATTTTGTTTGATTGTTAAGGATTAATACATTTGTTATATATAAGATTATGTTTTACCACTCGTTATCCCAAAGGTTGACGTCGGACGTGTTCTGCTCCTTGACGAGGATGTCGCTGGATTTGGAGATAGTGTTCGTGCCGCTCTTGTCTATTCTGAGCGACTGAGCCATCATTTGCATTGTGCCAAGCTCTACGACCATGCAGGCCGGTTGACTGTATATCTTTTTCATCTTATTATTTACCATTTAATCATTTACCAATTACCATTTTCTTGCCACCAATGATGTTGATGCCCTTTTGAGCCTTGTTCAAACGCTGGCCAGCAAGGTTGTAGATGGGGCCATTGACCATTGAAGATTGACCATTGACCATTTCGACAGCGGTTGCATCATCGTCGAAGACGAAAGTGAAGCCTTTGACAGGACTGCTGCCAGTGTATTGAAGGTAAGCCTTACCTTTAGGAATGGTTACAGAAGAACCTACAGGATAGAAGCCAACGCCGCCTATGTTAGCCAGCGCATAGATGCCTTCGCCGCCGGAGGCATTGCCGTCGGAGCCTAAGAGGTCGTTCGTTGCAGCGCGGCTTACGTCCGTGGTAGGCATGAAGCTGTAGTAACCTTCGCTGCCTTTCAGGATGACGGCATCGTCCTTTGAGATGGCATTCTCAATGGCCACAAGTCTGAGGTTGTCGCCGTTAACGACGCCTGCGTATGCCTCTATGCCACTGGGGATTGTGACGTCCGTGTTGTGAGTATATTGCGTGGTGTAACCTGCGGCTGTAATCTTGTTGACGATGCCATGCGTCGGGTCGAGTTCGGGATAAGTGTCCGTGCCGATGTTCTGACGCCAAGTGGCATCATAGCAGGAACTTCCGTTGAGCAGATAGCACAGTTCGCCGCTTGCCTTCTTGCTCTCGACGTCGCTTCCCGAATAGCAGTTCTTCGTTGTGCCGCCATTGGGCAAGTCGCAGCAAATGGTGCCCAGCGTCGTATAGCAGTTGACGAAGTGACCACCATGACCTTCGCCGGCAAGCGCATTCGTTTGGGCATGAGTAGTCACGAACTCGAAGGTGCCGCGGGCAAAGCAGTTGTACATATAGGCATTGTCGTGGTGCTCGCCGGCGATAACGCCGCAACGCAGGTTGGCAGTGCTCTCGATGTGGGCGTTCTCTACGCCAAGGTTGTATATCTTACCGCTGCGCAGACGGGAGAAGAGGCCGCCCTCGCACTCTGTCTTGACGTAGAGGTTGCTGATGACGTGATTGTTGCCGTAGAAGGTTCCCCTGAAGGGTCGCTGCCAAGAGCCATCGTTGTTCAGACCGATAGGCGTGAACCTGTGGTAATTCTCCATATCGATGTCGGCCGTCAGCGAGCCGACAGCACTTTGATTGGAGCTGTTGACAATTTCTGCAAAAGCCATCAACTGACCCATATTGCCGATGGTATAGGTTCCTCCATCGTTGCCAGGAGCTTGATAACCGCCACAGTACTGGCAAAGGCCGTTTGCCTGATAGCTGTGTCCGCTGCAGTCGGTCTGAATGAGACGCACTTTATTTGAACCTGTTTCAATCTTCAGGGCATAATCGCCACTGACGGACTCTATGCTTGCTCCTGAAACGCCATTGACACTGAAGCGGTGTGCCGTTCCGTCGGTGAACGGTTCGTACAGCACTACCGTAGGGTAGCCATCTGTATCATATTCCGTCAACTTTACATTGTCAATGTAGGCAGTGTGGGTTTTGCTGTTGCTGCCGTCGGCACGGATGCCTATCTTGCCAGGGTTCAGTAGAGCGAGGTCGGTCATGTCGCACTGCGTGAAGGTGTCCTGCAACTGGCCGTCGATGTAGGTATAGACTACGTTGCCGACTACTTCAATCTTCACATGGCGCTTTGTGTCAATGAAATCCGCAGCATTGAAGTTGGGATAGCGAGAGCCGGCGGCATGTGCCTTCCACGACTCGTTGCCGTTGTCGAGGTGATAGTAGGTGTTGGCAGAGCCGTCGTTGTAGTAGTTGGGCGAAATCTGCCACATGTAGTTGCTGCCGCTCTCGTTTATGCCGAAGATGAAGGATACGTAGCCCTCTTTGATTGTCACGTCGGCCTCGAAGGCATAGTGCATCTTGACAGCATCCTTGAACATGTTGTTGGGGAAGTATTTCACCTCGCTGAGGTTGCGGCCTTCGGTAGTCAGCGTGCCCTCCGTCTCGTTCCAGATGGGGTCGTTTCTCCAGTCGCCATTCGTAGCATCGAAGTCCTCGTAGTAGAGCACATCGCCCGTCTCGTTGGCAGTCACCTTGAAGTAGTCGTAGGTGGCGGACTCATTGACTTGTCCGTCGTGGTCCTGACGTGTGCCGACTAAGCCGTAGCGGAAGTTGCCGTCGCGAGAGTCGATGAGCGTGAAGTCCGTCTGGTCGTCGCGGCGCAGATAGGTGTCGGCATGACCACCATTGTTGCTGATGACAATCTTGGTGACGAACCAGTCTGTAGTGTTCAGCGTCACACCCTTGTCGGCTGTGTTAATCTCAGCAAGCAGGATGCCGCCCACCTTCCAGTCGTGGGGACGGAAGAGCGACTTCGTGCCGTCGGTGCCCACGTTGAACTGCCACACGCAGATTTGGCCGTTAAAGCCCTCGTAGGCTCGGAAGGCAATGCCTGCCCCTATGGCATTAATCTTGAACTTACTCTCGATGGTGTAGTTGTCGGTAATCCGGTAACTCCACGCCTCCATGCTGCACATTAGAACTGTCAGCAGCACGAAAATATGTCTTTTGTTAAGCATCGGTTTGTTTATTGGTTTTTATAGTTCGTATTGTTCCTTCTTATATATAATATAATGTATGTTCATCTTGGGTTGTTCGGATAACCCTGTGGCCTTATTTCAATAAAGGCGTGCCTCGTTGGCAATAAGAGCGTGCCTCGTTGGCAATAAGAGCGTGCCTCGTTTTAATTCAACCACCACCACCCTCTCGCATCAGTTCATCACCATTTTCTTTCCGCCAGTGATGACAATGCCCTTGGGATATTTACGATTTGACGATTTTCGATTTTTGATTTGTTGACCGCTGAGGTTATAGACGGTCGCGTCGTTTTCAACTTTTAATCTTTTCAACTCTTCACCTTTTATTAGGCCGTCGGGGGTGTCTTGAAGCCAAGCCAGTATGTCGCGGGACATCTGTCCGGCCACCTTCAGCCTGCCCGACACGATGCTGCCGGCAGAGAAGGGATTGGAGACAGAGAAGTCGGCAGAAAAGACCACACTCCCTGCTTCGCTGCCCGACTTCATCGTGATGCTCACATCGTCGAACAGGGCAATCTCCGTCTTGCCGTAGGCATCGTCGTGAGCCTGTCGGAACCCTATTCTGCCAAAGGCAAAGTTGCCGCCGCGCTCATCCACAAGGACGTCGTCGATGTAGGTTCTGACGTAAGCCTCATCCTCCACTTCGAGCCTAATCTTGAAGGGACGGCCGGTCTGAATAGCGGCCGCCGCCGGCAATTCTATCTCCCCTAAAAGGGAAACGCTGCCGCCAAGCCAACGATGGGGACGGAGGCGAGGATGCTGAGGGTCGGAAGCGTTGAACTGCCACATGTAATAACTTCCATCGTCGGTAATGGAGAAGCACAGGCCAGCCGAAAGTTGCTCCACCTCAGCCTGAAGCTCTATGGCGTAGGACTGTTTCTCTTCGGAAGGGTCAACGTTTATCGTCCCATTCTTAAGGAGCATGGCATCATCAACAAGGAATACCGACTGGCTGGGGCTGAGCGTCAGGCTAAAAGAAGACCCTTCCAAACCTCCCCTTAAAGGGGAGGCTTCCTTCGCGGAGAGTTCGCCTGCTTTCTCCCCCTTTAAGGGGGAGTTAGAGGGGGTCTGGAGTGCCGTTACCTGCCCTGTATGAGGGTCGAGCAACGAGAGCTTCGAGGCCGTTGTCTTAACTGTTATGGTGTTTGTGGCGGACGTGGCATCGATGTTGCCGAAGTACCAGACGTCGTGCCCGTCTATCACCTTATGTATATAGTTGAAGGGATGTGTGCCGTCCGAGAAGGTGACATCACGTTCGGGCATACACTCCTCCATCACCTCGCCCAAGGTTTCTGCAGAAGGCGTGGGCAGGAAGTATGCCTTGTTCTCTTCCGAGGCAAGCATACGGCTGACGATGTTCTTCACTTCCTCGTCGCCCGCTTCGCCATCGGCTGCCTGTTGAGGGCATTGGGTGGTGAAGACGACCTTCACACCCTGCTCCCAGGCTGCCTCTATCTTCTTCAAGTTGCTCAGCGAGATGGCTTTCACGCCAGGAAGCACCACGACGGAGAAATGCTCGTGGTTCATCGCGTTGTTCATATTGAGCAAGCCGTTGGCTGCGGTGCAGCGGTCGTCGAGCACCTCGGGATGAAGATAAGTGAAGTCGATGCCGAGGTCGTCGGTCAGGTAGTGCGAAATCTGGGGATAGTCCGTGCCTTCCACACTGACACCGCCTTCGTAGTAACCCTTCGGACCGTCGAAGTAATGCCCTGCATACTGCGTCTGTATGGGATAAAGCACCGCCACGTCGGCCACATGCCTGCCTTCGCGGGCCAACACATAGTTCAAGCGGGATAGGAAGGCATTGAAGCGAGGCAGCTCGGCACTGTAGAGCGGATTGCGCCACGAGAGTTCGGGCAGGAAGGTGACGTCGGCATCGTTGTACCAGACGGCATGAGGGATGAGATGGTTGATGCCCTTCGTGTATTGCTCGATGGCAACCTGGTAGAGCGTCTCCACCGAGATGTTGCCCATTGCACCATACGTCTCGGACATGACGTAAGTCTTGTCCCAGTTGTTGGCCGACGAGGAGACGACTTTGTAGAAGTCCTCCGTCGGACGTCCGCCGCCTATTTTGTCGATGCCGGGCATCGAGAGGTGCTTGCCGACGAGCATCAGGTCGCCAGCCACGCCGGTGGGGTTCACAATCTCCTCCTGGTCCTGATGGCCGGTGGCAAGTATGCCGTGCTCCGTAGCCCAGTCGCTGATGGTCTTCATGAAGCCCTCGCTGTAGAGCGTAGAGTGCAAGCCGAAGAGCAGGTTTCTTGCCCATGCCGTCTTGCTGCCTATGTCGTACCAAAGGGCGGGATAGAGTGCTTCGGGCGAGAAACCGTAACGTGCCTCGAACTGCTCGTTGAAGTCGCCTGTCCACATCCGGCCCTGTGCCCTGTACATCGTGGGCTCGTCGAAGAAGGTAGAGACAATGGTCTTCCCGAAGTCGTCGGCAAAGTGCCTGTAGTAAGCCTCATGGGTGTCCTGCACAAACAGTTTGACCGCCTCCTGGGAGAGGTAATCCACATTGGGGTCGCCATCCTTGACGCATTGACACACCATGATGTGCCAGCCCGACTGCTTAGGAGCCGTCCACGTCAGGCGACCCGTCGCTTCGTCGTAGAAGTCGCGCAGGGGAATAATCTCCTTCCTGCTCGAGTTCCACGCCACGACGGACATGAGCTTTCCCTGCAAGGCGAGCTGGCGGTCGAAGGTCGCACCGCTGCTCACTCTGTACTCCGTCTTGTCGAGGCGCTTGACGGTGTGCTCGGGATGATTGTTCATAAAGGTCGTCACGCCCGAGCCGTTGATGGCGCCCATGCTGCCGCTGGGGAAGCCGTACTCGTCGTAAATGGACATGTGTGCCCCAAGCGAGCGAGCCTTGCTGACCGCACGGCCGTAGAGGGCGAAGTAGTCCTCCGAGAGATACTCCGGACGAAAGCCTCCGCCAAAAGGCAAAATGGCACAGCCGCCATAGCCATCGGTTTCCACCATGCCAGCAAGTTGCTGGACGAGAGGCGATGCAGAAATCTGCGTGTTGTTCCAGAACCAAAGGGGAATGGGGCGCCAAGACACGGAAGGCGCGGCGAATTCCTTGGTCTCAAGCAAAGGCGTCTCTTCGCTCCACGTCTGGCAGCTCATGCACCATACGCAGCAAAGCAAAATGAAGATTCGCCTAAAACCATTTACCATATTATTATTTGCCATTTACTATCTTTTTGCCTTTTGTTACCACAATGCCGTGAGGCCATCCGCCACTCACCATTTGGCCTGCAAGATTATAGGCAGCATCTTCAATCTTCGCTTTTACCTCTACGTTCTTCACTTCTTCAATGCTATCGGGAATTTCTGTGCTGACGGAGAAGAGGTAGGAGCCGGAGCCGACCTCGAAGGTAGCATAGCCATCGGCTGTGTCAATGTAGGTCACGCCTTCTGCCTCACCAACCTCTTCGCCGCTCTCATAGACATAGAGGCCATCGCTGACGGGCAGACGCAACGTGGCTGAGGTGTTGGCGGGAATGGTGACGCGATAAGTCATCTCCTTCGAGCCGTTGCATTGCCACTCGGCCTTAATCTGACCATAGTCCGAAGCAAAGTCGGCATCGACGGAAGTGATGCGCTCCTGGCCATAGCGAAGCGTGGTGCGGGTGTCGGGATAGGGTTGCAGGAAGAAGTGCTTGAAGCCAGGCTGTGCCTCGTCGGGAGCGATGCCTGCCACGTGATGGAACATCCATTCGGCCACCACGCCGTAAGCATAGTGATTGAAGGAGTTCATGCTGACGGGTCCGTAGCCACTGGCAACGGTATAGGAGTTCCAACGCTCCCAAATAGTGGTAGCACCCTGGTCGATGCTGTAGAGCCAAGAGGGGTCGTTGCGCTGGAGCAGCAGGGTATAGGCATCGTCGATGTAGCCGTTCTCTGTAAGCGTCTGGTTCAGGATAGCAGTACCGAGGAAGCCGGTGTTGAGTTTAAAGGCATTGTTCTGGATGGCACGATGCAGATAGTTACGGGTACGAGAGATGGAGGTTGCGTCGGGCAGAAGGTTATAACGGAGCGCCATGAGATAACCGCATTGAGTAGCTTGCGTAGGAACTTTAGAGTTGTTCAGGTAACGCGTCTGCCATTCTGCCTTAATATTCTGGAAGAGCTGTTCATATTTCTCGGCCTTCTGGCTGTAGATGTCGCCTTCTGTTTCAGAAAGGGCACGGCAAGTGCGAGCCATCAGGTCGGCATCGTAAGCATAATAGCATACACTACAATATCTGCTGTCGGTCGAAACATATGCCACCCAGTCACCATATGTGGTATAGCCACCATTGTACTGGTAGCCGTCACCGGTCTGAGCAGCAAGGAACGACATGTAGCGTTCGTTGGCCTCGAAGTTCTCGCGGAGGATTTCCTTGTCGCCTGTCATGAGATACACTTTCCAAGGCAGGATAACACCTGCATCGGCCCATGCCGCAGCGCCATAACCCACGCCCCAGTGATAGGGGGCTATCACGCCATAAGCACCGTCGTTGCGCTGTGCATCACGCATGTCGCGCATCCATTTCTTGTAGAAGTTGCGGGTATCGCCATTGTAGAGGCCAGCCATCGAATAGACCTGTGTGTCAGCCGTCCAGCCCATGCGTTCGTCGCGTTGCGGGCAGTCGGTTGGTACGCTGACGAAATTCGAGCGCTGTCCCCACATGACGTTGCTATAGAGCTTGTTGACGTCCTCATGGCTGGTACGGAAGGAAGACTTCTCGTCAACGGCACTGGTCACGGTCTCGCCAATGACATTGGTCAGCTCGACATCTGCCGAAGAGGTCACCTCGATGTAGCGGAAACCAAAATAGGTTGATGTGGGATGGAAGCTCTCGCCCTCCTCTGCACCTTTCAGGGTGTAATAGAGCGTAGCTTCTGCCGAACGAAGATTCTCGGTATAGACAGAACCTGCAGGGCCGTCATCGCCACGATTGCGGTCGCCTGTCGTGTTGGGCATCTCGCCAAAGCGGAAGCGGAGCTTTGTGCCGGGAGCGCCCTTTGCAGTGAAGCTAACCCAACCCGAGCCGTTCTGCCCAAGGTCGATTACAGCAGTCTGGCCTGCTGTCAGGTTGAAGTTGTTCTGGCCTGTTATCTCCTCCACGACATTAATCGTGCCGAAGGTCTTGCCGTTGGCCTTCGTGCCTTCGTAGATCTGAATGGTCTGAGGATAGCGGCGGAGCGCTTCGACGGCCATGATGGCAGGTCCTTCGAAGGCACGAATCTCGCCCTTGAAGTCATTGCTTACGGCAACACCGAACCAGTCGCTGTCGTCGAAGTCGGGCGTGAACTGTCCTGCTTCGAGTCGGGCGTCGTATGTCTCGCCGTTATAGACATCGCCTTTGCGGAGCGGGCCGTTGGTGTTGCTGCGCCAAGAGAGGTCGGTGGGGATGGTGACGACGGAGCCGTCCTCCAGTTCCACCTTGAGCAGGGCGCGGAAAGCGTTGGGCTTGTTGCCATACATGCCGTGCACGATGCCGCCGTTCCACCAGCCGCTCGACACCTCGGCACCGATGGCGTTCTTGCCTTCCTGCAAGAGGGCGGTCACGTCGTGCGTGGTGTAGAAGACGGTCTTCTTCATTTCCGTTGCACCGGGCTTGAGTTCGTCGTAGAGCGTCTTGCCGTCCTCGTCGGTCTGGCCTACACGTTCGCCGTTGATGAAGACGTTATAGACGCCCAGTCCCGTTGCATAGAGGCGGGCACGACGGATGGCTCCTCCGAGTTCGAAGGTCTTGCGGAACATGGGCACGCCTGCCACGATGCTGCCGTCCTGCTGCATGAGTCGCTTGCTGCCGCCCACGGCTGCTTCCATATAGCATTGGCGGCTGCCGCCGAAGTCGCGTATGTCGGTGGCGTTGAAGGCATTGCCTGCGCCCTCGAAGTCCTCGCTGAAGGTGACGGTGGGGTTGCCGTCCTCGTCATAGACGGTCTGCGTGATATTGTCGAAGTATGCTTTCTCGCGCTCGTTGCCGGTTGCACTGACGCGCACGCCGAGGTCGCCGATGGCCAGCACGCCCTGTGTGTCCTGATAGGTATCGACGAGCACATCATCTATATATGTACGGACGTATGGCGTCTCGCACTCGAGGGTGATGTGGTGCTGCTTACCGATGAGGTCGGCCTTCGAGAAGGCTGTGATGGGGGTGTCGTTGTACGTGAGGTTGCCGTTCAGATAGACATGGCGGCGCACGACGGGCTGGCTGACATCAAGCGTGTTGATGGCCCACATCATGTAGGTGTCGCCTGAGGTGGCGCTGAAGCAGATGCTGGCATTGTCGTTGACAAGGGTGAAATCGTAATCCACGTCGAAACGTACGGGCTTTGCCACTTTCTGTTGCCAAGCGTATGTGGCGGGGCCGCTCACGTAGAACTGTCCGTTCTGGAGCGTGCCGCTCTGGAACATGCATGACGAGCCGTTGAAGTTCTCCTCGAGGAGCACCTTTCCGTCCGACGTCACCTTGAAGTCGTCGAAGTAGGCCTGCTCGGGCTGGTTGCCGTTGTCGTAATCCTCGCGGAAGCCGAAGTCGCCGTAAGCGAAGTCGCCCGTGCGGGTGTCGATGAGCACGTCGTCGATGTAGGTGCGTGCCACGTTTCCGCCGGTGACACTGACGGTGAGGGTGTGCTGTTCGCCGTTCTTAATGTTGACGCCCGTGATGGCAGCTTCGGAGAGGAGAGCCGGATTGCCTCCGCTCCAGCGGTGGGGGCGGAAGCGGACGCTGCCGTTGGTGTTCACCTGCCACATATAATAATTACTGTGGTCGGAGGCAGCGAAGATGAGACCTGCTGCCAACTGCTTCACGGTAAACTTCACTTCCACTTCGTAGTCTGTGACGGGGCCTTCCTGCTCGGAGCCTTGCAGGGCGGTGGAGGCCTTGATCCATTGCGTGCCGTTCCACGGATTATCTTCCCCTGCGGGGGCTAAGCCGGTCTCGAAGTAAGCCTTCTCGGCGCTCGTTGCCGTCCCGCCCTTGTTGTCGCAGACGGTCACGCGCCAGTAGTAACGGGTTTCAGCTTTTGGACTGAAGCCTTTCAACTCGACGAAGATGTTCTGGTCGGAAATGACGGTGCCCGACTCCCAGACAACATTACCGAAAGCCGCATCGGTGGCTATCTGCACAGCGTAACTTGTCTGCACTACGCCACGCAGTTCACTATCGAGCTGCCAGGAGAGATGAATGGTACTGCGGTCGATGCCGACAGGGTTGCGGTAATCCTCTGTACGGAGGTTCAAGACGTCGAGTGCCAGAGCAGGAAGCGCCAGCATCAAAGTCACAACGGAAAATAGATACTTTTTCATGTTTTGATACGGTTTGATATGACAATTTGGGTGCAAAGTAAGCCTTTTCATATATTAAATATAACAATTAACTGACTTTTTGATGTAACTTTTTGACACAACACGTAAAAAACACTATCTTTGCAGAGCAAACAAGACCCCTAAAGGGTTTTAGGGGGCAAGGAGCAAGGGGCAAGGGGCAAGAGAATACCAACAGCCAGAGCAATCCTCCTGCTCCTTGCCCCTTGCTCCTTGCTCCTTGCCCCTTAAAAGGGGGTCGTAAATGATTAAATGGTAAATGAGAGATGGCAACCATCAGATATTTGTTCACCCACAAGTCCGACCTCAAATGGGGCATCATCACCCGCACCGTCGGCATGCAGGACGTAGCACCCGGAAGTTCCTACCCAATAGGCGACCATCCGGAAGACTACCTGTTCATGACCAACAAAGGGCGCACACTTCGCGAGTTCCAGATTATCTACATCATCAAGGGCGGCGGATGGTTCGTCTCGGCACATCAGGAGCGCACTCTGCTCAAAGCAGGCGATGCCATCATCCTCTATCCGGACGAGTGGCACAACTACGCGCCCGACCCAACGACAGGATGGTCGGAGGCATGGATTGGCTTCAACGGCTCCTTCGCCGAAGAACTGCTGAACAAATTCTTCCCCGACAAGTCGAAACCCATCCACCACGTCGGCATCTCCAACTCTCTGTGCAATGCCTACACCAAAGCCTTCGAAGTGGCGGACGACCAGATGCCTGCCTATCAGCAGCAACTCGCAGGATACATCGCACTCATCATCACCAGCATCTTTGCCCGCAGCCAACAGTTGCCCTACATCAACAACCCCGACACGGACAACATCAACTTCGCCATAAAACTCATGCGGCAGAACCTCAACTGCGAACTGCACATGGAGGAAGTGGCAGCTCAGGCCGGCATGGGCTATTCGAAGTTCCGCAAGACGTTCAAGGACTACACGGGCTACGCACCGGCGCAGTACTTCCTCCGCCTCAAAATGGAACGGGCGAAGGACTACCTGCTGAACTCCCCCCTCTCGTGCAAAGAAATTGCCTACCGCCTGGGCTTCGACTCCGCTTCGCACTTCAACAAGATGTTCCGACTGCACGAGCATCAGACACCGATAGAATACCGCGGTCGGTTGCTCCAGGACAGCGAATAGAGAGGCGGAAAGGGAACCTCCTCTCTAACGGGAAACGCTACGGATGTAAAGAAATTTCCGAAACACAAGCCCGCAGACGGCGTCTTTTCGCCCCTGTGGCACTTCGAGCCACAAAACTAAAGAAAATGGCTCTAATCAAGTCGTTATTGAAAATCAATCAGTTACAACGCTTCTTATCGAGAAGCAAAGCAAAGAAAGTATTACTTTTGTGCACTTCCAAAGCAATATCCTCATGCTTTTGTGCCAAAAATGCCCTGCTTCGACACCAGACACAACGAGGCATTTTTCCAAACGAAGCGTGCCTCGTTGACAAACAAGCCGTGCCTCGTTGGAAATCTCACCACGTCGCATGACTTCACAGGCCACGCCCTTCGCCCGCAAAATGTCATGGTTTTTCCATCCGCATACACACGGCGGAGCCTGATTACTTTCATTGCTGTCCGCTAAAATCGGGAAGTAAAAATTTAGGGGCGAGTTGCAAGCAGCCACCCCCCCATAATTAACGCTTAACAAAATTAACACTCCGTCCATTTCATCGGCGTTCTCGCCGATGCTCCTTCCATCTCTCCTGTTCGCCGCCGCCCCAGCCTGCTGCACGTGTTTCCTTGTCTCCGACAAGGTTGAAGCGGTAGATGAGGTGCGCCATGACATAGCTGTGGATGGCATTTGTCCAGGTGTCGCTTCGATTGGTAGCGCTGTAGTTGCGGCTGATGCTGCTGCGCTGTCGCAGGATGTCGTACCACTGGACGCTGACGGTCATATTCTTCTGCTTGAGGAAGTTCTGGCTGAGCTGTGCGTTCCAGATGAGTTCGTTGGTGTTCATGGAAGCGTCGTCGTATCCGCGTCGGCTCTGCTGCGAGATGTCACTACTGAACTGCATGTCCCAGGGCATGTTGATGACGATGTTGCCGCCGTAGCTGAAGAACCAAGTGTCGCGGTTGCCTTGTTTCTGCATGTCGTTGCGTGCGTGCTGGTAGTTCATGCCTCCGTTCACGCCGACTTCGATGATGTCGTTTCGGTAGTTGAGGCGGAGGCTTTCGTCCAGGTAGGTGCTCTTGGTAGTTGCTTTGCGAAGGAGTCCGTTGGTGTCCATGTAGCTGAAGAGTCCGTTCATGTCGATTTGTGGGAGTAGGTACTGCATGGCTCCTGCATCGATGTTGCTGCTGATGTATCCCACGTTGTTGGCGTGCCCCAGGTTCTGAATCCAGTTGAGGTTGATGTGTTTTGCTTTGTCCAGCGCTGTGTTGAAGCCCATCCACGTCCTCAGGTCCCAGCCTCCGCTGATGTTCATAGGGCGGCTGTAGGAGATGCCCGAGGCGGTGTCGTAGATGGTGGCGTTGGAGATGGCGCGTCGCGTGATGCCGCCCCATAGGCCAGCGTACCATCCCATCTGGCGGTCGGGGATGTAGTTGTTGTAGTCGAGGTTGAAGTTGTCGTTCCAGGAGCTTTTCAGTCCGGCGTTTCCGGTGGTGATGTAGAGTGGGTTGCTGTTGTCCATGACTTCAATGAGGTTGGTCATGGAGGGTTGTGTCATGCGTCCGTTGTAGCGTACGCGCAGCTGGCTGGTGTTGGAAATCTTCCATCGGAAGTTGAGTCGTGGTGCCCAGTTCTGCACGTGCCGGACGGTGTCAATGCGTATGCCTCGCTTTTCGTACTCCATGTCGGTGCGCTGCGGCTGGAAGTTGACGCCGAGGTTGAATTTGAACTCTTGTCCGTTCTCGAGCTTGCTGTTGTGGCGGAGCATGAGGTTGACGTCTTGGTTGAACTCCTTGTAGGTGGCATACTGGCTGTTCATGGCGTCGCGTGTGAGCTGTGAGAGGTCGATGCCGAGGCTCTGGAGGCTCATGCCTCCGTATGTGCCGTTGTAGAGGTCGAGGGCTGTGACGTCGGCAAGTCCTTTGTCCTGCAGAGCTTGTTCGAGTTTGTCATAGACCATCATCTCGCGGTCGCTGTCCTGGAAGCGGTACTGTCCCTGGTAGCTGACCTGCACGACGGTTCCCTTGAGGATGGGCTCGGTGTAGCTGATGCGTCCCTGTATGCTGTAGCTCTTCGAGGGAGACATGGTGTTCTGATAGTCGGCATTGAGGTTGTCTGTGGCCCGCTGATAGTATCTTACGGTCGAACGGCTGTAGGAGTTGTTGTCCGACTGGCTGTAGGAGCCTTCTATGTTGAGGGTAAGGTTACGACCGGGCACTACGAGTCGGCGGTTGACCTGCAACTCGCCGTTGACGTTGTTGCTTCGGGAATTGTTGCTTGTCAGGCGTTGGTTGCCGTTGACGCGGATGCCCAGCGGGTCGTTCCACGTGCTGTATTCCTCGACAGGGTCTGTAAGGCCGGCCTCGAAGGGGCTTTGGTTGAAGGTAACGCTATGGCTACTGGAGAAGCTGTCGCCGTTGGAATGGCTGAAATTGGGTCGGAACAGGATGTTTGTCATGCTGTCGGGGAACCATTCGAAGCGGAAGTTGGCATTGATGTTCTGGTTCCAGTTTGTGCCTTGATTCTTGGAGTTGGAGAACTGGCTTGCTCCTGAGGGGAGGAACATCTCGTTGTTCGTTCGGGTGTTGGACTCGCTGTCGCTGCTGCTGTATCGCACGTTGCCGCCGAGTTTCAGCAGGCCTGCGGAGTAGTCGGGTTTTCCGTTCTCCCAGGCGAAGGTGACGCCGCCCATGGTGCTGGTGGTGATGCCGTTTCCTCCCCCACCCCAGCGGCCGCCGAAGTCGTTGACATTGTTGCGGCTGCCGATGATGGAGAGGTAGCTGTTGTCCATGAAGCGGTTGACGTTTGCCTTGCCCGAATAGCGGTTCTCGGTGCCGTATGCTGCGTCGAAATTGCCGACCCATCCGTCCTTCATGCCTTTCTGGACGGTAAGGTCGAGCACTGTCTCCTCCTCGCCGTCGTCGATGCCGGTGATGCGGCTGTAATCGCTCTTCTTGTCGTAGGACTTGAGTTTCTTGATGAGTTTGGACGGCAGGTTCTTCATTGCCATCTTGGTGTCGTTCTGGAAGTATTCCTTGCCGTCCACCATTATCTTGGTGACGCTCTTGCCATTGATTTTGATGTTGCCCGCATCGTCTATCTCGGCCCCTGGCAGCTTCTTGACGAGTTCCTCGAGCATGGAGCCTTCGGGCATACGATAGGCTTCGGCGTTGAAGATAAAGGTGTCCGCCTTCATCTCCACTTGTGCCAACTTTGCTGTCACTTCTGCTTCCTTAAGCAACTTGCTGTTTTCCTGAAGGGTAATCTCGCCAAGGTTGATGTTCTTGTTGCCTTTTTTCAGGGCGATGTTGCGGAAGTATGACTGGTAGCCCACGAATGTGATGCGGAGTATGTAGTTGCCGGCTTTGACGGATGGTAGCTTGAACTTGCCTTCGAGGTCGGTAGATACGCCGGCCGCCTGTGCGCTGTCCTTGGGCCAGAGCAGGACGACGGCTGCTCCTGGCATCGGTTCGTTGAGCGAGCCGTCCATAACCTGTCCGCTTACAGTAACTTTCTGTGCCATCGCCAAGGAAGAACAAAGGCAGAGTATAAGGAAAGAGATAAGATGTTTCACAATTAAAAGATAAAGCGTTTCTTCCTTTTGACAATGCAGAAGCGCAAAGGTTTATTGCCGGTCGAAAATAACTCTGCTGCCCAAAGGTTCGGCAGAGACGGATGTTCCGTCCCAGACGAGGTTTCCGTTCACCCATGTCTTTTCGACTTGCCAGCCGAGTGTGCGTCCTTCGAGGGGGCTCCAGCCGCAGAGGCTCTCTATGCAGCCTGGGGTTACGGTCCAAGGGTTGCGGCGCACGAGGACGAGGTCGGCGTGGTAGCCTTCTCGGACGAAGCCTCGCTCTTTGATGCCGTAGAGGCGTGCTGGGTTGTGGCACATGAGTTCTACGAGGCGCTGGATGCTGAGCACGCCTTCATCGACGAGTGTGAGCATGGCTGGCAGGGAGAACTGCACCATCGGCATTCCGCTCAAGGCTTTCAGTGCTCCGCCTGCCTTCTCGCTGAGGAGGTGGGGTGCATGGTCAGTGGCGACGGTGCGGATGCGTCCGTCGGTCAAGGCTTTGCGGAGGGCAGCCCTGTCGGCCTCTGTCTTGACGGCGGGGTTGCACTTGATGCGGGAGCCGAGCGTCTCGTAGTCCTTGTCCGTAAAGAGCAGATGCGGCACACAGGCTTCGGCCGTGATGCGGTCGTCGATGGGCGAGAAGAGTTCCAGTTCCTGGGCTGTCGTGATGTGGGCGACATGCAAACGGGCTCCTTCTTCTTTGGCAAGGCGCACAGCGAGCCGTGAGCTGCGCAGGCATGCCTCGTGGTCGCGGATGATGGGGTGAAAGCGGACAGGAAGGTCGTCGGGGAGTGAAGAGTGAAGAGTGAAGAGTGAAGAGTGAAGAGTAGAGGGTGCTGCGTCTGAGCGAAGCGAAGAAGAATCAGAAATTCTTTTATTCTCTGGGTTGTCAATTTCACTCTTCACTCTTAACTCACTCTTCACTCTCAACTCTTCACTCTTAATCCGCTCCGTGTCTTCGCAATGGGCGACGATGAGTGCAGGCGAGTCGCGGAATATCTGCCGGAGCGATGCTTCGCGGTCAACGAGCATGTTGCCGGTGCTGCTGCCCATGAAGAGCTTCACGCCAGGGCTTTGCGAGGGGTCGAGCTGCCGGATTTCCTCGATGTTGTCGTTCGTGGCACCGAGGAAGAAGCCGTAGTTGACATGGCAACGATGTTCGGCCAGCGCATAGCGTTCCTGCAAAAGTTGGAGCGTTGTGGTCTGCGGCACGACGTTGGGCATGTCGAGCACCGTCGTCACGCCGCCACGGGCTGCGGCTCGCGTCTCGCTCTCCATCGTGGCTTTGTGCGTGAGGCCCGGCTCCCGCATGTGGACATGTCCGTCGATGATGCCGGGAAGGAGGAAGAGAGAAGAGCGAAGAGTGAAGCGTGAAGAATCAGAGTTTCCTTCGTCCTCCAAGGACTTACTTCCATTCTTCACTCTTAACTCTCCACTCTTCACTTCAAGAATCTCCGCTATCCTCCCATCTTCAATGCGCACATCTGCCTGAAAGCATCTGCCTTCGTTTACGACTGTCACTTCTCGTATTACAAAACTCTTTCCCATGTTTCGTGCTGCCTTAATGTAAGTCCTATGAAATTCTTAGCGTCGTTGTCAATAGAATAAGAGCGTGGCCTTATTTCAATAAGAGCGTGCCTCGTTGGAGATAAGAGCGTGCCTCGTTGGAGATAAGAGCGTGCCTCGTTCTCGGCGCTCTAACGCCAAGGCGCGCTTTTTATGCGCGGAAGGAAATAAGAGCGTGCCTCGTTTTTGGGGATGACGTGCGATGTTTTTTGACAGACGACGATTTTTCCGCATTGAACTCACGTTATTTTATCACTTTTTTCCCGCCGCTGATGTATATTCCCTTTGACGGGACAGCGGACAATCTGCTTCCATCAAGAGAGTATAAGTCAAGAGACTTGTCGGCCCTGTAAACCTCGTCAGGCCCATGCCCTCTTTTCATTCCCGTCGCCTCTTCGTCGGAAAGGACGGGATGTATGGTGATGCGGTCGAAGTTCGGTGCCCAAAGGTCGTCGTAGGATTGTATGGTAATGGTATTGTTCGAGCCCTTGTTCAGGGAGATGGGCAGCATCTTCCATCCCATGCCATCGGGGTCCCACGAGCTGGTGCAGTCGCCATTGCTTTGGAAGAAGATGGTGTCTCCGACCTGCTCGTTGTTGACCAGGAGTTTGGCGGGGCGCGTATCCCTTGAAATGTAGTAGATGGTCAGGATGTAATCGCCGTCGTGGGTTGCTTTGATTCGGTTGAACTGCACCTTTCCCCCATTTCCGAGGTCGCCCACGAAGCCGCCGGCCGAGGCATGGAGCGCATCGTAG
The DNA here is from genome assembly GCA_946415695.1 of uncultured Prevotellaceae bacterium. Lineage (GTDB taxonomy): Bacteria > Bacteroidota > Bacteroidia > Bacteroidales > Bacteroidaceae > Physcousia. The sequence continues at coordinate 20,115 of CAMKTM010000003.1, forward strand.
GTCTTCCGCTTGGTGCTTCCGGTGAGCGTGTTGCCGCTTGCCTCGGCCTCGTAGGTGGTGCGGTCGAGAGGCACATCGAGATTGTCGTCGGGCGAAATCTGCACGAGGAAGCCGCCTTCGCTCAGTTCCTTAATGCTGAGGATGCGCCCTTTGGCAACCTGTTTCTTCTCGAACTTCAAATCGCTTCTGCAGGAGCCGTCGCGATAGATGTAGGCCGTATAGGTAGTGCCCTCTTCGAGGAAGTCCAACTTCACTCGGCACGTCCGTTCGTTTACGCTGATGCCCGACACCCACCAGTCCGCGCCTTTCCTGCGGGCAACGGTGGCGTAAGACGTCGGGAGGCCTTCGAGGAGCAGACTCTCGTCCCAAGTCGTCGGCAAGCGCTTCATAATGTCGCGGCCAACGAAGTACTGCAGGTTCTGCGGACACTCTGCAATATGCACGATGCCGCTCTCGAAGAGCGTGGTCAGAGCCAAGTGGTGGCCCTGGCTACGCGCCGTGAGGAGACTGCCGCGCCACGTGGCAAAGTCGCCCGGCGTGAAGTCCATCGCACCCACGACATTGCGGGTGAAAAGCACGTCGAGGTGGTGCTGAGCAGTGTTCTTCTTTGAGTGCCAGAACTGTTGCTCTCCGCCATAGATACCTTCCTGCGTCATAATGTGAGGATACGTGCGGCGCAATCCCGAAGGCCGTGTGCAGCCGTGCAGGTTGACGAGCATCTTGTACTTTGCCGCCGCCTTGTAGAGGTTCTCCATTCGTGCCATCGACTCGCGCGAATCGTCCTCCCAGAAATCGACCTTGATGCCCTTGATGCCCCACTGCTGCCACTTTCTCAATGTGGCGTCCATGTTCTCGTTGGAGAAGTCCTTGCTGCTGTTCAGATTGGCGTTTTGCCAGAGCAGACAGTCCACGCCCTTCTCGTTGGCGTCGTTCACGAAGCCGGGGAACCACGACGAACTCCATCCGGCATCGATGAGATAGTAGGGCCAACCCATGTCCGCCGCCAGCTCGCAATGGGCCCATTCGCCTTGGCGCAGGCCGCCGTAGGCTTCCCTTATCTCGCTCTTCCCTCCGTCGGAGCCTCCCCAGTACCAAGCTGCCACGCCCGGCTTAATCCAACTGAGGTCGGTCATCGTTGTTGGCGGGCACAGGTTTTCCGTCATCGTTGTCTCGAAGATGGCTTTGGAGTCGCCCTGCACCACCATTCGCCACGGCGTTTGGAACGGCAGCGGACAGGGGATGCGGTACGACTTCTCATCGGCATAATCCTTCGTAGCGCCCGTCCAACTGAAAGAGAACTCGCCCACCTGCTCCTCGGCCTTCGTCAATGAGGTACAGAAAGAGCTGCGGCAGTCCGCTTCGGAGATGAGCAGATAGTCTTTGCCGTTGAAGACAAGCGTGGGAGAATTGTAGCGACCGTCGCCTGTCTCTACGAGCGTACGCCACTGGGTGTACCTCGTGTAAAGGCCTTCGTAGGGATAGTTCGGGTCGTTGCTGCCCTCATTGCCCCGGAACTGACAGGCCGTCGTGCTAACGATGTCCGCCACGCGAATGCGGCTGGCTTCCCCGACAAGTATGGCGCTTGTGTGTCCTGACTTAGGAATCGCATAGCGGAAGGCAAAACCGTCGTCATAGACGCGGAACAGGACCTCCTGCTTCCAACTCCCCTTTTTCGTCATCACGGAAAGCGTATTACAGCAGTCGCGATACTGGCTCCGTTTGCCTACGGGAAGGGAGTAGCTGTCATCCACCGAACCGCTCACTGCCTCCACCAACTCCAGGCCCTCGGTAAGGTCCGTCGAAGAGAGTTTAAGTCCTAAAGGCGATTCATCGACAATGATCCTCTCGTCTCGGCTGACTGTATAGGAGAGTTTCCCTTCTTCTGTCAGAGAGACGGTCGCCTTCAAGCTTCCGTCGGGCGAAGCGACAGTGAAGTCCTCAGCCTTAACAGACATCTGCAGGCAGAAAGCGGCAAGCAAAATAGCAAGGGTTTGGGTTCGCATAATCATTTAAGTCAATATCAAATTGTGAAATTAAGAAATCAAGAAATGGTCCAAACGTCAAATCGTGTTCGATTTTTGATGTTACGCACTGCAAAGATACGAATTAGCAAGCATATTGCAAAATATTTTTCCCCTAAACATATATAAATATGTATTATTGTCCGGCAAATTCGGTTCGGCCTTCAAGGCCAAATTCCACGAACACCAATAATTTTGTTTGGAGCAAAGGTCACAAAGTCACCATCCTCCCTGCACCGTGTTCATTGCTTCTACATGTACGTGCAATTGCTTGTACATGTACAAGCAATTGCTTTTACATGTACAAGCAAACAACATGCCGTGGCGGAGTGGAAATAAAGGAACGGAGGACAAAGACTCGCGGGAAGAGCTGGCAGGCAAAACGGCCAGGAGTCGTTCTCCCGCATAAAGTATGCTCCTGAACAATCCTCTTGGCTGCTTAACAACGGACGGTGCAGGACGATGTGGGGCTTTTTCTTCTTTTTCACCTTTCAACTTTTCCGTTTTCCAACTTTTCTTCGTACCTTTGCAAGCGAAAATAAACATGTTATTTGAATTATTATGCAGCAACAGAAGATTATCATCCTGGACTTCGGTTCGCAGACGACCCAGCTCATTGCCCGCCGTCTGAGGGAACTCGACACGTTCTGCGAGATTCTGCCCTACAACAAATTCCCGGCGGACGACCCCGACGTCATCGGCGTCATCCTGTCGGGCAGCCCGTACAGCGTATATGACCCCGAAGCCTTCCGCGTTGACCTCAGCCAGTTCCGTGGACGTTTGCCCATTCTCGGCATCTGCTACGGTGCGCAGTACATGAGCCATACGCTGGGCGGCAAGGTGGAGCCGGCAGGCAGCCGCGAGTACGGCCGCGCTAACCTCACCGCCATCGACTTCGGCGACAAACTCTTCGCCGGATTTGAGGAAAACAGTCAGGTGTGGATGAGCCACGGCGACTCCATCACGGCTCTGCCCGACGGCTTCCATGCCATCGCAAGCACCGAAAAGGTGAAGTACGCAGCCTACGCAGCCGACAAAGAGCCGATATGGGGCGTGCAGTTCCATCCCGAGGTGTTCCATTCGCTGCAAGGGACGCTGCTGCTCCGTAACTTCGTGGTCGGCATCTGCGGCAGCCGTCAGGACTGGTCGCCCGCAAACTTCGTGGAGACAACCATCGCCGAGCTCAAAGAGCAGATTGGGCAGGACCGCGTCATCCTCGGCCTCTCGGGAGGAGTGGACAGCACCGTCTGCGGCGTCCTGCTGAACCGAGCCATCGGCAGCCGCCTCACCTGCATCTTCGTGGACCACGGCATGTTGCGCAAGGATGAGTTCCAGAACGTGATGAGGGACTACGAGGGCCTGGGGCTGAACGTCATCGGCGTGGATGCCAGCGAACGCTTCTTCAGCGACCTCGACGGCGTGACCGACCCAGAACAGAAACGAAAGATAATCGGCAGGGACTTCATCGAGGTGTTTAATGATGAAGCAAAGAAAATCGTAAATAGTAAATCTTCAAATAGTAAATGCCGTTGGCTTGCCCAAGGCACCATCTACCCCGACCGCATCGAGAGCCTCAACATCACGGGCAAGGTCATCAAGAGCCATCACAACGTGGGCGGACTGCCCAAGGAAATGAACCTCAAGCTGTGCGAACCGCTGAAGTGGCTGTTCAAGGACGAGGTGCGGCGCGTGGGACGCCAGCTCGGCATTTCTGAACACCTCATCGGCCGTCATCCTTTCCCCGGGCCAGGACTGGCCGTCCGCATACTCGGCGCCATCACCCCCGAAAAGGTGCGCATCCTGCAGGAAGCCGACGACATCTTCATCCAAGCACTTCGCAACTGGGGCCTCTACGACCAGATATGGCAGGCAGGCGCCATCCTGCTCTCCGACGTCCGCAGCGTCGGCGTGATGGGCGACGAACGCACCTACGAGAATCCCGTCGCCCTGCGAGCCGTCACCAGCACCGATGCCATGACCGCCGACTGGGCACATCTGCCCTACGACTTACTGGCGAAGGTCTCGAACGACATCATCAACAAGGTAAAAGGCATCAACCGCGTCTGCTACGACATCTCGTCGAAGCCACCTTCGACAATCGAGTGGGAGTGATTTCATTGAACATTGAACATTGACCATTGACCATTAAACATTAATCATTAAAGCTTTAGCTCGACAAAGTCAACATTGAACGAAGTTTGAACATTACATAGATATGAAGACATGTTTTTCATGGTACATGGCAGCCGCATTGGCTGCCATGTACGCACTGCTCACTGCCTGCAGCAATTCCAAGAAAGAGGCGGAAGAGACAATTCAATATGTTAAGACAGTTCAGGCAGAACGCATCAGCGATGCTGCAGAACTGAGCTTTCCGGGCAGGACAAAAAGCTCGGAGGAAGTGAACGTGGCATTTCGCATTAGCGGCCCCATACAACGCGTCCTCGTCAAGGAAGGACAATATGTGAGCAAAGGCCAGCTCATCGCACAAATGGATCCTCGCGACTACGAGGTTCAGCTCTCTGCCACGCAAGCCGAGTACGACCAAATCAAAGCCGACGCAGAAAGAGTGATGGCACTATACAAAGAAGACGGAACGACGGCATCGAACTACGACCGTGCCCGCTACGGCTTGCAGCAAATCACGGAAAAACTTGCGAACCACAAGAACCAACTTGCCGACACACGCCTCTATGCACCCATCAGCGGATACATTCAGACCAAGATGCACGAGTCGGGCGAGACGGTCAGCGCCGGAATGCCCATCGTGTCGATGTTCAATGCAGGCGACGTGGAGATTGAAGTCTATGTGCCTGCATCCGACTATGCTCGCCAGAACGACCTGCTCAACGCCACCTGCTCCTTCGAGGTGACACCCGGCAAGATTTATCCGCTGGAAATCGTACGCGTCAGCAAAGAGGCAAACGCCAGCCAGCTCTATGCCGCACGTCTGCGCATCAAGGGCGACTACGACCACCAGAAGATAACCCCCGGCATGTCCACAATGGTCTATGCTTCCTACCACGCAGCAGAAGAAGTGAACGGCGTCATCGTGCCCACCACAGCCATCGACAGGGCAGACGGCCAGACATCCGTCTTTGTGCTCGACACCAATTCTGGCATCGTCAAGCGCCGCAACGTCGAAGTGGGGCGCATCGACCTCGACGGCAACATACAGGTGCTGAAAGGCTTGGAGCCGCAGGAAACCGTTGTCTGTGCCGGCGTGCGCTACCTCTCCGACGGACAGAAAGTAAAGGAAATGGAACAGACCTCCAAGGCAAACGTGGGAGGGCTCCTGTAATTTGACAATTGACAATTGGAAAAGAAATTTTATAATTGTGAAATTATAATAATCGAGAAATAACTTATGGAACTGGATTTTTCCAAATGGGGACTGAACAACAGTAAGCTCGTCTCCTTCTTCGTGGCAATCCTTGTGGTGGGAGGCCTCTTCAGCTACTACATCATGCCTAAGCTGGAAGACCCCGCCATCAAGGTGAAGCAGGCAATGGTCGTCACCATTTATCCCGGCGCATCGGCCCACGAAGTAGAACTTGAAGTGACCGACAAACTCGAGAAAGCCATTCGCGAAATGTCCGGCATCGACAATGTGCAAAGCCAGTCGATGAACGACATGAGCCTCATCACCGTAGAACTTGAAACAACCATCAAGGACGAAGATGTCGAGCAGCACTGGGACATTCTGCGCCGCAAGGTGAGCAATGCCGCATCGTCGCTCCCGAGTTCGGCCTCAACACCAATCGTCCGCGACGACTTCGGCGACGTCTATGGCATGTTCTATGCCCTCACTGCCGACGGACTTACCGACCGCGAGATGTCGGACTATGCAGAACTCGTGAAACGCAACGTGGCCGACATCGACGGCGTGTCGAGAGTAGAAATCTACGGCCAGCGCCAGGAATGCATCTACATCGAGATGCGTCAGGACAAGATGGCAAACCTCGGCGTCATGCCCATTGAAGTCATTCAGACACTCAACAACCAAAACAAAACCACTTATTCCGGCTATTACGACAACGGCACGCACCGCGTCCGCGTCACCGTCGATGACCGCTTCAAGAAGGTTGAGGACATCGCCAACATGATTATTCAGGGTCACGACGAAGAGCAACTGCGCATCTGCGACGTGGCACGCGTCTATAAAGGCTATGCCGACCCGACACGCAACGAGATGAAGCGCGACGGACAACGTGCCCTCGGCATCTCAATTGCAGGTGTGGCAGACAAAGACATCGTGAAGGTCGGCAAGCAAGTGGAAGAGACTATCAGCAAGCTCAACAAGACAATGCCTCTGGGCGTGAAATTCGAGAAAGTGTTCAATCAGCCGGAACGCGTCGAGGATGCCCTCAACACGTTCCTCGTCAACCTGCTCGAATCGGTGCTCATCGTTGTTGTCGTGCTCATCTTCACTATGGGCTTCAAGTCAGGCCTCATCATCGGCCTCAGCCTTCTCACCATCGTGCTCGGGTCGTTGCTCGTGCTCAAAGGTTTCGACGGCACACTGCAACGCGTGAGCCTCGCAGCCTTCATCCTG
>CAMKTM010000004.1 GCA_946415695.1 uncultured Prevotellaceae bacterium
TACTTGGTTTCTTTCCGGCTTTCCAATTTGTTTAATTCGTGCAATTCGTTGTTTATAAGGATTCAATACTTGGTTTCTTTCCGGCTTTCCAATTTGTTTAATTCGTGCAATTCGTTGTTTAATTAAATAATTTCTGTGGTTGATAAAAGCCTTACTCCTCCTCGTCTGCTCTGTACTCCAGGATGTCTCCCGGCTGGCAGTCGAGGGCCTGACAGATGGCTTCGAGGGTTGAGAACCTGACGGCTTTCGCTTTGCCGGTCTTGAGGATGGAGAGGTTGGCAGCCGTTATGCCAATCTTCTCGGCAAGCTCCTGTGATGACATCTTCCGCTTGGCCATCATAACATCTACATTAACTATTATACTCATCGTGTTATTTACTATTTGACGATTTACTATTTACGATTTATTTACGATTTGGCGATTTACTTTTTTTCGCAGTTTGGCGATTTATGGCATAAGGCATGGAAATAATCCAATAGTTAAATAGTACATAAATCGTCAATAGTAAATCGTCAAATCGTAAATGATTTAGATGGTCAATTCCTGTTCTTCCTGCAATTCCTTGCCCATCAGGATAATCTGCGAGACAATCATCAAAGCAAGACCCATGATGGGAAAGATGAAATCCGGCGTGAACCACTTGAGGTCATAGTACGCCATGTTGATGTATTCCTTGATGATCTGCGTCAAAATATACGAGCGAATATATACCCACACCCAATAGGCGACAAGCAGGATGCCGGCCAGTTCCAGCTTCTTCGCTATGCGGGCGACGAAGACTTCCTTGCGGGCGACGGAACGCAATACTTGGAAGACGATGACAACCAACCAGCCAAGTAGCAGCACATCGGGAATCATCGAGCAGTATGCAATGATGAAAGGCTTGGTCTGCGTAACGCGGTCGGCAGGAATGGCAAGGCTCACCTGCTTCATATCCACGCGGCACACCTGACCATCTACCTCGCTGAGCAAAGCAAAATCCTTAGGAGAATGGCGGGCCTCCACATTGACATCGATGTACATCGTCGGTTTGCTCTTTCTCCTCAAACCGCCCTCAATCTCTTCTATCGTCGAGAAATCATCCGGCTCCTTGCCGAAGTAAAGTTCCTCACGCTCCTTGTCGGTGGAATTCGAATAGCTGACATGGACAAGGTCACACACTATAGCAGCCACCAGCACCAATGTCAGCAGCCCGCAATACAAACGAAGTTTCTTCTTCATAACAGTAATGTTTTATTGTTAAACGATAAATAATTTCGGTGCAAAGGTAAGATGTTTCATAATATGCTGCAAGGAAAAGGACAATTATTTTATTGAAAAACGATAAATTCCTAAGGGGAAAGCAGTCACACATTATTATATATACACAACTTAGTTTCGTTAGGTATCAGGTTTTAAGGTCGCTTTGCTTTCAGGTTTTAAGGTGACTTTACCTCACAACCTCATAACCTCACAACCTCATAACCTCACAAGTTTTCTGTGTCACCCGTTTGTCTGTTCGGAAAAATGTTGTACCTTTGCCCACGAAAAAGCATCAAAACAGAATTATTATGAAGGTTGGTGACATAGCACCCGAGGTGCTGGGCAAGGACGAACAGGGACGGGACATCCGTCTGAGCGATTACAAAGGCCGGAAGCTTGTGCTCTACTTCTATCCGAAGGACAACACGAGCGGCTGTACGGCTGAGGCTTGCAGTTTGCGCGACAGGTACAGCGAGCTGCAAGGTGCTGGCTACGAGGTGGTCGGCGTGAGCAAGGACTCCGCCGCCTCGCACCAGAAGTTCAAGGAGAAGCACGCCTTGCCGTTCCCCCTCATTGCCGACGTGGACAAGACCCTTCTGGAGGCAATGGGCGCCTGGGGCGAGAAGACGATGTACGGAAAGAAGACCATGGGCACCATCCGCACCACGTTCATCATCGACGAGAACGGCATCATCGAACAAATTTTCGCTGGCAAACAGGTGAAGACCAAGGAGCACGCCGCACAGATACTGAAAAGGTAAAAAAAGAGAAAAGGTAAAAAGGAAAATATGAAAAGACTGTTTTCAACGATCATTCTGGCAGCATCTGCTATTGTCGCCAGTGCACAGACAAGTCTCGTGGGGCGGGTCTATCATCATCCTAACATAATGGCCGATGAAATAAAAGCCAAGGCTGGCGATCTCACAAAGAATAAGGACGAAGCCAAAGCGAAGGCAATTGCCAAAGCAGAGAAGAAGAAGGGACGCGCCCTTACGGCCGAAGAAAAGGCCAAAGTGGAAAAGCAAGCCGAACAGGCCTGCAAGGCGGCTGAAAATATAATAAAAGGTATCACGACCATGGTGACGGCCACCTTCAAGACCGACAAGGAGATGGAGATGCAGATGAAAATGCAAGTAGATGAAGAAGCGCTGAAGGAAGCCGGCGTCAGCTGGGCAAAGCGCAAGTTGCTGAAGACTGCCGTCTCCATTGCACCGTCCAAAGAGACGTTGAACTACATCGTGCAGGGCAACCTCATCATCTGCTCCGACGGCACGGAAAAGGACACACTCACCATCAGCCCGGACGGAAAGTTTCTCTACGGAAAGATGGACGAGAAAACAAGTTTCACGCTGACGCGGACAAAGTAGAGGAGTCTTTACCGACACATTGTGCTGTCTCTTTTTTGAACACGAATTACACGTTCCGCGACCACAATAGCGCTTTTATGCTAAAGCGTCAAAGAATAATCCGTCTAATCTGTGTAATCCGTTGTTTTTTCATATCGTTTTTGGTCTTGCCCAAACGTGCAAGGCGCCAAAAGTTCCTAACAAAATGTCGCTATTGAGGAAATAATGAACCAAAATGTTTGTTACTTCATGCAAAAAGTCGTATCTTTGCAACATCGTTGACTTATGTCAGGCTAAAGCTTGGCTTGCGTCGAGCTAAAGCTTCGTTAGCCCACCAGTGGGCGGCGGGCGATCTCTTATATAGAAAAGACGTTTTCGAACGTCTGTTGCTGTGCATCAAGAATCTCGCAAATTCCAAACATCACAGCAGGCAGATGACAACGAAGCGTCTGCGTGGGTACGCTCCTATATACCTTATTATATTATATATAGTGCGTGCTGGCGTGGGCTAACGGCGTTGTCTATCCTGTGTGATGTGGGCAATGCGAGAGCCTTTGATGCCAGGATAGGCGAGAGAAGCAAAACACCTGCGCCTTTTTTGTATATCTGCATGAACCTTTAACCTTACCCTTAATCGCCAGCTTCGGGGTGTTTGCAGGCACAAAACAAGAAAACGCATGAAACATTCTTATCTTAAACTCTTCCTCCTGTGCCTTTGCTTGTCCATTGGCACAAACACCTTTGCCTACGATGCCGAGATTGACGGCATCTATTACGATTTTTTCTTGGGCGAGGCATATGTGACGTATCGTTACTCATTCGGTGGTTCCTATTCTGGTGACATAACCATTCCTTCTTCTGTTACATATAAGGGCACGACTTACAGTGTTAAGAACATAGGCTATAGGGCTTTCTATTCGTGTCGTATTTCCTCTATCAAATTACCAAATAGTGTAATGACGATCGGCGGTCAAGCCTTTGCTGGATGCAGCCTGACCTCCGTCATCATTCCCAATAGTGTGACGACTATCGGCGAACAAGCTTTCTCTTCTTGCAGAGGCTTAACTTCCATCACAATGGGCAACGGCGTGACCAGCATCGGGGAAGACGCTTTTGATTCTTGTTATGATTTGGAAAAAGTTATAGTTCCAGATATTGCTGCATGGTGTAGAATTAATTTTGATGGTTATAGTTCAAGTAATCCGATATATGAATCAAATCATTTATATAGTGATGAAACAACGGAAATCACAGAGCTTATCATCCCAGAAGGTGTGAAAACTATTAACTCCCACGCTTTCACTGGATGCTGGAGCCTGACCTCCGTGACAATTCCCAACAGTGTAAACAGCATTGGTTCTTTTTCTTTCAGCGATTGTCGCTACCTGACCTCTGCTATTATTGGGAACGGCGTGACAAGTATAGGGGTAGCTGCCTTCGATGGATGTAGCAGCTTGACCTCCTTGACGATTCCCAGCAGTGTGACCAGTATCGGCAACAGTGCTTTTGGCGGAACGGCATGGCTTAATAATCAGCCGGACGGTTTAGTGTATGCAGGGAAAGTTGCTTATTGTTACCAGGGGACGATGCCCGATGGAACTCATATTGCAATCAAGGAAGGTACCACTGAAATAGCTGCTTATGCTTTTGCTAGATGCAGTGGCTTGACCTCCGTCAATATTCCCATAAGTGTGACCAGTATCGACAGATCTGCCTTCGCTGCCTGTAGTGGCTTAACTTCTGTAATAATGAACAATCCTATACCGGTTTCCATTGAAGAATACACTTTCAGCAATCGTGCAAATGCAACCTTGTATGTTCCATTCGGAAGCAGATCCTCATATAAGAATGCTTTTTACTGGGAGGAGTTCAAGGATATCAAAGAAATCAGAGACAATATACCCGAAGTGGATGGAATTTCCTACAGAATTGACAGCGAGAAGATGGTTGCGGAGGTTGTATATTTGCCTGATGATAATAAGTATACTGGCGATATCATCATTCCATCATCAATTACATACGCTGGCCAGACTTACAGCGTGACAGGGATTGGCAAAAAGGCTTTCTACTACTGCGATGGACTAACATCCATCACCCTTCCTCGTAGCCTGACCTCCATCGGCAACTATGTTTTCTCTGGTTGCTGTTGCCTGACTTCCGTTATAATGAAACGGACAACTCCTGTTGAAGTTAATGAATGGACGTTTAACGGTTTTGACTATAAAAATGCTATTCTCTATGTTCCTTATGGATGTAGGACTGCTTACAATGCAGCCTCCTTTTGGGCAGGATTTAAAGAAATTAGGGAATTCGCCCCAGAGGTGGATGGAATATACTATAACCTTGATGAAGAAAAGATGGTTGCAGAGGTTATTCCCGTGCCAGATAATGGCAAATACTCTGGTGATATAATCATACCATCATCAATTATTTATGATGGCGAAACATATAGTGTGACGAGCATCGGCCACGCTGCTTTCTATTATTGCAAAAGCTTGACATCCATTACCATTCCTGAGAGCGTGACGAGCATCGGCGAGTACGCTTTCTCTTATTGCGATGGTCTGACCTCCGTCAATATCCCCGAGGGTGTGACAAGCATCGGAGTAGAGGCTTTTCTTGATTGCGGTTTTTGTTCCGTCACCATTCCCGAAAGTGTGACCACCATCGGCCATCGTGCCTTTTATAGCAATTGCTTATCCACCCTAACTGTAAAATGGCAAACTCCTCCAGCAATTGACAAAAACACTTTCCCCAATCGCGCGGATATATCTCTTTTTGTTCCAAAAGGATCTGCGGCTGCATACGAGGCCGCTCCCTACTGGAAGGAATTCAAGGATATTTTGGAGGGTTACACGGACTTCGCCGAGATGGACAACGTGATTTACCTGGAGGGTTCCGAGGCCATTGCCGACGGCGGCATGGCGACGCTTACTTTGAAAATGAAGAACAGCGTGACAGCAGAAGGATTCCACTTCGACATGTATCTTCCCGATGGATGCAGTTTCGCTCTTGACGAAGAAGGGGAAACAGATGTCGAACTGTCTTATAAGCGAGCCACTTTGTCAAGCATGTACTTTGAGCACGTCTTGAATGCCGATGGAAGCCTGAACGTGACAGTCTCTTCCCGAAAGGGCAAGGTCATCACAGGCAACGACGGCGCAGTTGTGCTGATACGCATCATTGTGGATGAAGGGATGGCGATTGAAAACCACCCGATTATTCTGAAGAACTGGGGAGTAAGCGACAATATGGGCTGGGTCTGGCCTGAATCGGAAAACGACCCTGTGGCATATCCGCTGAACATCCTTGACATAAAACGTGGCGACGTAAATGGAGACAAGGCCAAAAAGATAAATTCCGGCGACTATACCACACTCACCCACTACATTCTGAACCTGCCATATCGCCAAATCAACATGCTTGCCGCCGATGCCAATGGCGACGGACGTGTGGATGTGGCCGATTTGTCTGCAATAGCCGAGATAATAAAAAAGCAATCACAACAAGAGAACAAATAACCAATTAGCAAACACAACAAATACGCATAACTATGAAAAGGATTTTTTTATGTATCGCGGCCAGCCTGGCCGGTTCGTTTACCACAATGAGGGCAGAGACAACAGACATCAACGATCTGAATTATGTGTTGTACATCGATCCGATGACCGTGACGAAAGGAACCACGGAGACAACCCTTTATGTAAAGATGAAGAACAAGGCTGAAGCCAAAGGGGGCTTCTCCTTTGGCATAAGGTTGCCAGAGACTTTCAGCTTTGCCACAGACAGCGAGGGGGAACCCGACATCAGGTTAAGCACAGAACGCACAAACAGCGACCACTTGGACCAGTTCCTGGTGGTTCCGCAGGATGATGGCAGTGTGAAAGTCTCGGCAAGCAACCTTGTTGGCGACGGAATAATCGAAGGTAATGACGGCGTTGTCGCAGAGGTTCACATACTGATGCCAGAAAAGAAAGGCTCATTCAGCATTACAATATATGAGCCAGTGGTCTCAATAAAATATGGGAACTCAACTAGAAGCAAACAAGAGATAGACGAAGTTGAAACAATAATTGAGATTACGGACGGAATTAATATGGTTCAAGATTCACATTCTTTCTCTCAGAGCACTTATGACCTTTCTGGTCGAAGAGTAAAGGATGCAAGCAAGGGCATCAATGTGATACAAAAGTCTGACGGCACAACAAGAAAGGTTCTGGTGAAGTAACCCTATACGAAGTATAAAAGCAAACAATCGGCCTTTAGGATTGCCAGCCTGCGGAGGTGCAAGGCGGCGGCAAATCCTGAGGGCCGATTATTGTTTTCTGTGGTTGTCTCGGCATGGAGAGGCAGAAAAGAATGATAATGTTTGGCAATGTCGGAGAAAAGCATTACCTTTGCACGCGAATGTATTACAATTGAATTATAGAGTATGGCAACGACTGTAGTAAGAAGGCCTGCATCGTTTCGTTTGAGGGCAGATCTTTTGGATGGATTGAAGCGGAAGGCTGCACAAGAGAACCGCACGCTGAACAACTATGTGGAGAGCGTTCTGCTCGACATCGTGTATGACGAACCCAACGAGGTGACGCGGGCCGCAATCGAAGAGGCAATGAATCGGAAGTCCTATCCCGAGGATGAGTTATATAATAGCGCGGAAGAGATGTTTGAAGCTTTGTTGAAGGAAGATGAAAAGGATATTCCCGTCGGGGCAGTATAAGAAAGACCTCAAACATTATCTCCATCAGCCTAAAAAGCTTGCTGCTTTGGCAGAGATCATTGACTTGCTGGCACATGAGCAGCCTGTCCCTGCCAAATACAAGCCTCATCTACTGCTTGGTCAGTACAGGGGATGCATGGAGTGTCACGTCCAGGGCGACTTTTTGCTCATTTGGGTGGATAGGGTCAATAACATCATTGAATTGGTTCGCCTCGGCACGCATTCAGAATTGTTTGGATAGTAATAAAAAGAAGATAAGATATGAAAATTGAAACAAAGATAACAGAGGCTGTGAAGGCCATAGTGGAAGAGCTTTATGGTCAACAGGTGCCGGCGAAGATGGTTCAGCTTCAGGAGACGAGACCCGAGTTCGAAGGGCAGGTGACGCTCGTCGTCTTCCCCTTTACGAAGATGAGCCACAAAGCGCCCGAGCAGACGGCGCAGGAGATAGGCGAACGGCTCAAGGAGCGTTTGCCAGAGGTCATCAGCGGCTTCAATGCCGTGAAGGGCTTCCTTAACCTCAGCATCAGCTCGCAGCAGTGGATAAGCATCCTTCAAGACATCTACGAGAACCCTAACTATGGCTTCACGCCCGTCACGGAGGAGAGCCCGCTGGTGATGATAGAATACTCCAGCCCGAACACCAACAAACCGCTCCACCTCGGCCACGTCCGCAACAACCTCCTCGGCTGGGCACTGGCAAAAGTCATGGAGGCCAACGGCAACAAGGTGGTGAAGACGAACATCGTGAACGACCGCGGCATACACATCTGCAAGTCGATGCTCGCCTGGCTCAAGTGGGGCAACGGCGAGACACCCGAGAGCTCCGGCAAGAAGGGCGACCACCTCATTGGCGACTACTACGTGGCCTTCGACAAGCATTACCGCGAAGAGGTGAAGCAGCTCGTGGCTCAAGGCATGGACGAAGAGCAGGCCAAGCAGGAAGCGCCGCTCATCAAGGAAGCCCACGCCATGCTCGTCAAGTGGGAGCAGAACGACCCCGAGGTACGTGCCCTGTGGCGCAAGATGAACGAGTGGGTGTATGCCGGCTTCGACGAGACCTACAAGGCACTCGGCGTATCGTTCGACAAGATATACTACGAAAGCGAGACCTACCTGGAAGGCAAGGAAAAGGTGGAGGAAGGACTGCAGAAAGGCTTCTTCTATCGCAGACCCGACGGTAGCGTATGGGCCGACCTGACCAGCGAAGGCCTCGACGAGAAGCTCCTGCTGCGCTCCGACGGCACCAGCGTCTATATGACGCAGGACATCGGCACAGCCAAGCTCCGCTTCCAGGACTATCCCATCGACAAGATGATATACGTCGTGGGCAACGAACAGAACTACCACTTCCAGGTGCTCAGCATCCTGCTCGACAAGCTCGGCTTCAAGTGGGGCAAGGACCTCGTGCACTTCTCCTACGGCATGGTGGAGCTGCCCAACGGCAAGATGAAGAGCCGCGAGGGCACCGTCGTGGATGCCGACGACCTCATCGCCACCATGGTGGCCGATGCCCGACAGATGAGCGCGGACAAAGTCAACAAGCTCGAAGACATCACGGAAGAGGAAGCGCAGGAGATAGCCCGCATCGTCGGCATGGGCGCCCTGAAGTACTTCATCCTCAAGGTCGATGCCCGCAAGAACATGCTCTTCAACCCCGAAGAGAGCATCGACTTCAACGGCAACACAGGCCCCTTCATCCAGTACACCTACGCCCGCATCCGCTCCATCCTCCGCAAAGTGGAGGAGCAAGGAGCAAGGGGCAAGGAGCAGGAGGATAGTTCGGAAACAAAGCCTCTCTCTTGCCCCTTGCCCCTTGCCCCTTGCCCCTTGGCTCTGTCGGAGAGGGAAATCAGCCTCATCCAGAAGCTGCAAGGCTTCGAGAACGCCGTCAAGCAGGCAGGCACCGACTACAACCCCTCGTGCATCGCCAACTATTGCTACGACCTCGCCAGCGAATACAACCGCTTCTACCACGACTTCAGCGTGCTCCGCGAAGAGGATGAGCAGAAGCGCACCTTCCGCATCGCCCTCTCGGCCGCCGTCGGTCAGGTCATCAAGAACGGCATGGGGCTCCTGGGTATCGAGGTGCCGGAGCGGATGTAAACAGCCCCCTCCCCAACCCTCCCCAAAGGGAGGGAGTTCCTCGCCGCGTAATTATGAATTGTGAATTATGAATTATGAATTACTAAAGGGCAAGGTTGACTTCAACGCCATAGCCGTGGATGCAGGCTGCAGCGGCAACCCGGGCGCGATGGAGTATCAGGGCGTCTATCTCGGCAACGAGCAGAGGATCTTCCACTTCGGCCCCATCCAGGGCACGAACAACATCGGCGAGTTCCTCGCCATCGTCCATGCCCTCGCCCTCATCAAGAAGAACGGCTGGGACATGAAGGTCTATAGCGACAGCATCAGCGGCATGGCTTGGGTGCGGAACAAAAGGGCGAAGACCACGCTGAAGCGCGACGAACAGACTGCCCAGGTGCTCGACCTCGTCGTCCGCGCCGAGAACTGGCTCTGGCAGAACCCCAAGCACGCCGAAGTGCTGAAGTGGAACACCGAAGAGTGGGGCGAAATCCCCGCCGACTTCGGGAGAAAGAAATAGCCCCTCTCCCCGCTCCCCCAAAGGGGAGAGCCCTCTATGGGGAGAATAAATGTTCAATGTTCAATGTTCAATGTTCAATGAATAAATGGTAAATGATTAAATGGTAAATGTGAGATGAAGCGAAGCATACATTATCTGGAATACCTGTACTGCCATCTGTTGATAGTCTTTCTGATAGGCAGGATTGGGTTCATCCTGAACAACCGCAGCATTGAGCATTTGTCGCTCCTTGATGGCTTTGGAGCCTGCTGGCGCGGATTCGTGGGGCACGACCTCATGGTGGCTGCCCTGCTGCTCGCTGTGCCTTGGCTTGTGGGACTGCTTGCTTTGCGCCGTCCCCAACTCAGCCTGCGTGCCTGGCTCACGCCTTACTTTATCCTCATGGGCTTGGTGGTGTCCATCATCATTGTGGCCGATGCCGTGATGTACGAATACTGGCAGTTCAAACTCGGCATGGTTGTGCTGAGCTATGCCTCTTCTCCGGAGGGAGCCACAAACAGCGTCAGCCTTTCCTATATCCTTGTTCGCGTCGCCCTGTTCCTTCTTCTGGCTCTCTGGACGATAGTCCCTTGCATTCTGCTCACGCCGAAGCGGCTCGAAGGCGGTTCCTTCGAACGTCTTTGGATGCGCAACATCAGCATCATCTGGAGTTTTCTGCTCGTCTCGAGTTTCTGCTTCATGCATCAGGGCGATGTCTATGGCAATCCGCGAAAGCTGCTTGCCAACCATGCCGCCGTCAATCCCGTCTATGCTTTTGCCAAGAGCATTGACCTGACGGACAACTATGGCGCCCGTTACAATCTCCTTTCCGAGGCAGACCGCGCCGACCTCTTCAACGGACTTTATCCCGAGCCTGCCGATGACATTCAGGACACGCTGCTCACCTCCAGCCGTCCGGACGTCCTGGTGGTCTTCATGGAAGGCTTCGGAAGCCGTTTCGTCAAGGAACTTGGCGGCTTGCCCGACGTGGCACCGGGCTGGAGCCGGCTCATCCCCGAAGGCATCTTCTGGCAGAACTACTACAGCAATTCTTTCCGGACGGACCGAGGCACGGTCAGCGCCTTCAGCGGCTGGTTGAGCTATACCGACATAGGCCTGATGAACCATGCAGAGCTCCATGCCGCCCTTCCCTCGCTTGCACGCACCTTGAACCGCGAGGGCTACGAAACGGGCTATCTCTATGGCAGCGCAATGACCAACATGGGCAAGCGGCAGTACCTCGAGGACATGGACTTCCAGCAGCTCTACGACAATACGGCTTTTACGGCAGAGGAGGGTTCCTGGGGCGTTCCCGACAGCACCGCCCTGCAGAAAGCCTGCGAGCTTATTGCCGACTGGGAGGACGGACACCACTTCCTCGTGGCCCAGACACTTTCCAGCCATGAGCCGTGGGACGTGCCCTACCACCGCCTCGAGGACGAGAAGCTCAATGCCTTCGCCTATACCGACTACAGCATCGCCTGCATGATCGACACCCTGAAGCAACTTCCGCAGTGGGACAACCTGCTCGTCATCATGATTCCCGACCACGGCTTCCTCTATCAGCAGAGCTACGACGACCCGGGTTTCTTCCATGCCCCCATGCTTTGGCTCGGCGGTGCCATCCGCCAGCCGCGCAAGATGGACATCCTGATGAACCAAAGCGACATAGCGGCCACACTGCTCTCGCAGATGGGCATCAGCCACAACGACTACCCGTGGAGCCGAAACGTGCTGAGCCGCACCTACACCTATCCCTTCGTCTATTGCAACTACCCCGCCGGAATGCTCTTTGCCGACAGCACGGGCATCAGCATCTACGACATCGACGGCGATGCCGTGATGACCGAACAGCCTGCCGACGACGGGCTGCGACTCCTCCGCGCCAAAGCCATCCTGCAAACCAGTTACGACCAGCTCGGAGAGATGCCCCGTTCAACACGGCACGCTCTTCTTCCAAACGAGGCACGCTCTTATGGCCATAAGAGCACGCCTTTATTGCCAACGAGGCACGCTCTTATTTCCAGAGCCCCACAATAAACACCAGAACCACGAACACAGAAACAACATGATAAAGCAATTCCTCGAAATCATCAAACGCTACTTCCGGCCCTACAGAATGTACATCGTATGGTCCATCGTGCTGAACTTCGTAAGCCAGTGGCTCAACGTGTTCTCATTCGTCGTGCTCATCCCCATCCTGAACATCCTCTTCAAGATAGACAAAAACATCTATACCTACAAAGAGTGGACGTGGAAGAGCCTGAACAAAGACCTCATCGTCAACAACGCCTACGCCTGGGTGCAGGACATGATCGCCACCAACGGCGCCTTCCTCACCCTATGTCTCATGGGAGGCATACTCGTCATCATGACCTGCCTGAAATGCATCGGCTACTGGGGAGCCGCCAACATCATGATGCCCCTCAGCACCGGCGTCGTGCGCGACATCCGCATGGACATGTACAACAAGGTGATGCGCCTGCCCCTCAGCTTCTTCTCCGCAGAGCGAAAAGGCGACATCATCGTCCGCATGAGCACCGACATACAAATCGTGGAAAACTCCGTCACCTCAGCCATCTCCACCCTCATACAGCAACCCATCGCCATCCTTACCTGCTTCGTCACCCTCTTCACCGTCAGCTGGCAACTCACCCTCTTCGTCCTCATCGTCACTCCACCCGCCGCATGGATCATGGGCACCGTGACCAAACGCCTCAAAAGCCGCTCGGCAAGCGTACAGGCAGGACTCTCCGAGATAATGGCACAAATAGAAGAAACACTCAGCGGACTGCGCATCGTAAAGGCATTCATCGCCGAAGAAAAAATGGCCAAGCGCTTCAACTACATCAACAACGAATTCCGCCGCGGCATGATAAGCATGATGATGCGCATCAACGCCGCACACCCCGTCTCCGAAACCATGGGCACCCTCATCATCGTCATCGTAATGCTCTTCGGCGGCTGGCTCATCCTCTCCGGCGAAGGCTTCATCGACGCCTCAACCTTCATCTTCTACATGGTCATCCTCTACAGCGTCATCAACCCCATAAAAGACCTCACCCGACAATCCTACATGATACCCATGGGCCTCGCATCCATGGACCGCATCGACTACATCCTCAAAGCCGAAAACCCCATCAAAGAAAAAACAGACCCCAAACCACTCGACAGCTTCGAACAACAAGTAGAACTACGCAACGTCTCCTTCTACTACAACGAAGGCCGCGACGTCCTCAAGCACATCAACCTCCAGATACCCAAAGGCAAGACCGTCGCCCTCGTCGGACAGTCCGGCTCAGGAAAATCCACACTCGTTGACCTCATACCACGCTACCACGACGTGCGCGACGGACAAATACTCATCGACGGCAAAGACATACGCGACGTCCGCATCCACGACCTCCGGGCACTCATCGGCAACGTCAACCAGGAAGCCATCCTCTTCAACGACACCTTCCTGGCAAACATCACCTTCGGCGTCGAGAACGCCACCAAAGAACAAGTCATCGAAGCCGCAAAAATAGCCAACGCACACGACTTCATCATGGAGACCGAGAAAGGCTACGACACCATCATCGGCGACCGCGGCGGACGACTCTCCGGCGGACAGCGACAGCGCGTCAGCATCGCACGAGCCATCCTCAAAAACCCCCCCATCCTCATCCTCGACGAAGCCACATCAGCACTCGACACCGAAAGCGAACACCTCGTGCAAGAAGCCCTCGACCGACTCATGAAATCCCGCACCACCATCGCCATCGCACACCGACTCTCAACCATCAAGAACGCCGACATCATCCACGTCCTCTACGAAGGAGAAATAGTCGAAAGCGGCCAGCACGACGAACTCATCGCCAAAAACGGCTACTACAAACGCCTCTACGACATGCAGCAACTCTAGAAGTTTCCCGCACAGAAGTTAAACAGAAATAATCCAGTCATGGAAAATCAACAACAGAACAATATGCCATCCATCCCTCAAGCAAAAGAAAATGGATGCAAAAGGATGAGAGGATTCTTTGTTATTTCGTTAATAGCCAATCTCGTTCTTTGCGTTCTGCTCTTACTAATTCTTCTTTCGCCTTCCACATGTCATTTCTTTGAGAAGGGAGAAGTAAATGTAGAGAAAAGGCCCGACTATTGGGCTTTGCGAGGATGGAATAGTATGGTAGCGAAGATGGATCTTCACCCCGATGCCATGTTTTTTGGACATTCACAGATTGAGATGTGCGACTTTCGCCACTACTTCCCAGACCTACAGATTGTGGCATCCGGGTATCCAGGAGACAACGTCGAAGGAATGCATTTGCGTGTTGAACAAATAGCATCGCTAAAGCCCACAAAGGTATTTCTTTTATGCGGTGCCAATTCATTAGGAATGTCTGATCAAGACTTTGAGACCCAATATGACCGGCTTGTAAATGAAATAAAAGCAGCTTCGCCAAGTTCCGAGCTTTACATCTTCAACATCCTGCCTCAATGTGATGGTACATCAGGCAAAGCGTCCAGAAACAGTAAAATTGTTGAGAGGAATCGTTTCATCAAGGAATACACACAGCAGAACGATATACCCATGATTGACCTGTATAGCCTTTACGCTGATGCGGACGGAACATTGTTCCCGGACATCACAATCGATGGCATACATTTGACCCCTCAAGGCTACGACCGATGGGCAGAAGCATTAAGGCCATATATGCAGAAAGGAAATAACTGACTTTAAGAGAACAACATTGAAAGCTACCACAAACGCCTCTACGACCAGTAGCAACAAAGAGAAATATGGAGAACAGAACAAAACAGAAACGATGCCTCAAATGCTTTTTCCCAAAAAAGCAAAAGGACATGTTGCCGCAGAGTCTGCAGAACGACCCAGAGTACCATGCCGCATGTCTGCAACGCGAAAGGCACGCCGAAGCCATTGAGCGCCTGAAACACAAAAAGGGCAGAATAAACGTCCTGTTCTTCGTCAT
Source organism: uncultured Prevotellaceae bacterium (assembly GCA_946415695.1). Lineage (GTDB taxonomy): Bacteria > Bacteroidota > Bacteroidia > Bacteroidales > Bacteroidaceae > Physcousia. Next base: position 14,870 of record CAMKTM010000004.1, read on the forward strand.
AAGCGCTTCTTACTGGAAGTTCGAATCCGTTTACCAAAAGATGTCAAAAAGCAAAAGATATAACCCTATCATTCTGGTTTGCCCCCAATGCGACCGCGGAGAAGAGCATAAGCAGGAACAATTGCAAAGTTGCTTCGACTTCTATAAGACAAGAGGGTACAACGTCATTAATTCTTATGATAAGCAGACAGGGAACTACATAGATGTCCGAACATTGTCTCCGGATATCATTTTCTACACGAATCCATACGAGGGATTGATAGATGCTCGCTACTATATCTCAAACTTTTCGGATGTTCTGACATGCTATGCAAATTATGCCTTTCTGAACAATGACGAAAAGTGGGCAGCATCGTTGCCTCTGCACAAAAGCGTCTGGAAGTATTTTTGCGAATATGACTTTACGAGGCACTATAATACAGTCGGAACGAAACTCTATTATGACAATCGCGTCGTTGTCGGCTATCCGATGTACGACTGCTTTGCCAACCAAAACGTAGCCAGTGATTCCGACTGGAAGCAACAAACTTCAACAAAGAAACGCATCATTTATGCCCCACACCACACCATCGAAACTGACGGATGGATACACTATTCCACATTCCTTTCCACAGGCGAGATGATGGCAGCCTTCCGAGATAAATACAAAGGCCAGGTACAGTTTGCCTTCAAACCCCATCCCTTGCTGAAGACCAAACTGTATAAAACGCCAGGGTGGGGGAAAGAGAAAACCGACGCCTATTATGCAGCATGGGCAAGAGCAGAGAATTCCACAATCGTTGAAAACGAGTATGTTGACCTGTTCAAGTCGTCTGATGCCTTGATACACGATTGTGGCTCCTTTCTCGTGGAGTATCTCTATGTGCATAAACCAGTCATGCATTTGAACACAGGTCAGATTAAGGAAGAACTGAACGATGAGGCCAAAGAGGCCTATCGGGCGCACTATTTGATGAATGAGCCAAAGGATATAGAAAGCTTCATAACCGAAGTGGTGCTCAAGGGCAAAGACACGAAGAGAGCGGAACGTGAGGCTGTTTACAAGAAACTGTTGATACCTCCCCACCACCGTCTGGTGGCTGACAATATCCTTGATGAGATTGACCGTGAATTGTCCCATGGACTTCAGAGAATATACTACAACACAAAGAGAGTAATATGTCAAGCATTCAAGATGTAAAACTAATTGAGCTTCCCCGCTTCAATGATCCACGCGGAAATCTGTCCTTTGTGGAACAGAACAACCACATCCCCTTTGAAATTAAGCGGACGTATTGGATTTATGACGTTCCAGGGGGAGAGGAGCGAGGAGGACATGTCTTCAAACAAAACCAAGAGTTCATTGTGGCTCTTTCCGGCGCTTTTGACGTGATTGTCGATGACGGAAAGCAGAAAAAGAAGTTTACACTGAACCGTTCGTATTATGGCCTTTATGTTCCAGCCGGTTTGTGGCGGGAAATGGAAAACTTCTCAACGAACTCCTTGGCCTTGGAATTAGGTTCAAGGCATTATGATGTTAGCGACTATGTTCGCGATTATGACGAATTCTTAAAATTGAAACGCGATGGAGAAATATAGTGTGTTTGACTGTTCCATTATTGAGTTGGACAAGCATCATAGCGACCGCAAGGGAAACCTTTCCGTCGTGGAGAATGGAGTGACGCTTCCTTTCGATGTGAAACGCGTCTATTATCTTTACGACATACCTGGTGGCGAGAGTCGGGGGGCACATGCCCATCGGGAGTTGGAGCAACTTATCGTTGCCGCTTCAGGCTCGTTTTCCGTTACACTCGACGACGGGAACTGCAAGCGCACCTTTATGCTCAACCGACCTTATCAGGGACTCTACGTGAAACCGGGTTTGTGGCGCGACCTTTCCGACTTCTCTTCCGGAGCTGTTGCAATGGTGCTCGCCAGCGAAGTCTATAAGAAAGAGGATTACATACGCAAATACGACGAATTCCTAAAATACCGCAACGAACTATGATACACAGATTGGCAGATTGCATGTGCAAGGACATCCCGGAATCAACCAACATTTGGCAATTCTGTGTGGTTTTCCCAAAAGCACAAATAGGAGAGAACTGCAACATCTGTTCCCATTGCCTGATTGAGAACGATGTCAAGATTGGGAATAACTGCACGATAAAGAGCGGAGTTCAGCTTTGGGATGGGATAGAACTTGAAGACAACGTGATGATTGGTGCGAACTGCACCTTTACTAACGACCTTTATCCTCGGGCAAAAAACAAGGACTGGAAGCTTCTGACCACTAAGATTTGCAAGGGAGCCTCCATCGGGGCCGGTTCGGTGATCCTTCCAGGACTGACTATCGGAAGCCATGCCATGATTGGGGCCGGTTCCGTCGTCACGAAGGACATCCCAAAGAATACGCTTTGGATGGGCAATCCTGCTCAGATGAAGGGTTACATAACGAAAGACAACCAAACGCTCAATCTCCAGCTTCGAGACAAGGAGGGCAGGTTGCACGACTATTCAGAAATCGATTACTAAACGAATAAAACATAAATTCAATGATACCATTTCTTTCATTAAAGGATGTGACGGCTCTGCATGGGGCAGAAATCAACGAGGCGGTGACACGTGTCGTAAACGAAGGCTGGTACCTTCAGGGAAAAGAGAACGCACGGTTCGAGGAGAACTATTCCAAGTTCATCGGGACAAAGTACACAATAGGCTGCGCAAACGGCTTGGATGCGCTTATTTGGATTTTCCGAGCCTATATCGAGATGGGCGTGATGCAAAAGGGCGATGAAGTAATTGTTCCTGCAAACACCTATATTGCCACTATCCTCGCCATAACGGAGAATGGCTTGAAGCCCGTTCTTGTGGAGCCGAAGCCAAACACCTTGGAGATTGACGAAGACCGCATTGAGGCCGCCATCACTCCGAGAACAAAAGCCATTGCCATCGTGCATTTGTATGGCCGTAATGCTTATACTGAGAAGATTGGCAACCTTTGCAAGAAGTACAACCTGAAGCTGGTGGAGGATAACGCTCAGGCTCATGGCTGCAAGCATACCGATGGCCGCACGACAGGCTGTATCGGAGATGCAGCGGGCCATAGCTTCTATCCGGGCAAGAACCTTGGAGCGCTTGGCGACGGAGGGGCTGTGACAACCAACGACCAGGACCTTGCGGAAGCCGTCCGTGCCCTTGCCAATTATGGAAGCCAGAAGAAGTATGTATTCAAATATACGGGCCGAAACAGTCGTCTTGACGAGATTCAGGCTGCGGTTCTCGACGTAAAGCTCAAGTACCTGACCGAGGACAACGGGCATCGGCAGGAAATGGCACATTATTATTATGAACATATCAGCAACCCCCTCATCTGCCTGCCCGACCTCTTGCCCGACGAACAGAATGTCTATCACCTGTTCCCCATTTTGGTGGGAGAGGGGAAACGTGACGCTTTGCACGACTATCTGGAGCAGAATGGTGTGGGCACGGTTTGCCACTATCCCATAGCGCCCCATCAGCAGGAATGTTACAGCAAGGCGGCTTGGAACATGCCACGACTTTCCCTGCCCGTAACGGAGCGCTTGGCTGCCGAGGAGCTTTCCCTCCCTATCGGTCCGGCCATCACGCAGCAAGAGGTGGCTCAAGTTGTTGCGTTGATTAACAGATTTAAGTGAGCCAGTAAAAAGTAACGTGAGTAAGATGAAATCAAATACTGAACAGCGAATTGCATGATACGCCACGGCATGTTGTTTGCTTCTACATGTACGTGCAATTGCTTCTACATGTACAAGCAATTGCTTGTACATGTAGAAGCAAAGAACAAGCAGTGGGATGAAAGTGTATGTGCCTAATCATATCAATTCGTCGAACGCACGTAAAATAGTAAAAACAAACCTTAGAACTAAATATGTTTTCTGATTATGGAATTACAGAAATCGGCAAACAACATTCAATTCACTTCCCTTGAAGAATACGCCCGTCTGCATCCGGAAGCCGTGTCCTTTCTTCATTTTGGAGAGAAGCAGTTTTATTATTCTTATGTCTCTGAAGATCTACAGAATCCAGCCGTTCTTCATGAAGGGGAGAAGCGAAAAGAGTATGTCGCCTGTGTAAAAGATGCCACCTGTTTCTCCGAATCGGAAGTAATCCTACTTGACCGGCAACACGCCTATCACGAGTTCAAGACCATCAGTTGCCTTCGTGGAATAGCAGAGTGTTGCGATTACCGTATTCTTGTGAAGGACACATTGGAGGAGTACGAGATTAAAGTGCCGAAGATGAGCACCAAATTGGCAAAAGGTGTTTTTCTCTCTGGCCTTTTCTCGGAGAACTACTATCATTTTGTTTTTTCTATTATCGCTAAAACAGAACTTTTGGATTTTGTCCCCAATGACGTTCCTCTTCTTGTTGACAATAACGTCAAGAAATACGAATCCTACCAATCTTTGATAAAGATATGTAATACGGCAGGAAGGGAAATAATATACCTTGATGCGAACGTCTCATATCAGGTCGGAAGTCTTTACCTGATATCGCTTCCTTTTTTCTTGGCTCCAAACGTCTATCCCGGTGTGGTGGACAAGCCCGAATACACCCAATTTGACATTGCACTTCTGAAGAGTTTCAGGAACAGGATATTGGCTTCCGTAAGTAAGAATCCAGACTTGCCAAAGAGAATCTTCCTTTCGAGGAGGAATGCCAGTTCTCGGCGTCCGTTCAACGAAGTGGAATGTCAGAAGCTATTAGAGACATACGGCTTCAAGACTATTTACCCGGAGGAACTGACTTTCGAGCAGCAGGTGCAGATTTTCCATAATGCCGAGATGATAGCGGGCGGTTCGGGAGCGGCCTTCACCAATCTTCTTTATTGCTCTGCCGGGTGTCGGATTTTTATGTTTATCGGCTATAAAATTAGTATGTCTTTCTGGCAGCCTTTGGTTTGCCTGAATGATGCACACTATTACAGAATCCACGACAGGAACAAGGCCGAACTGACCCAGAGCAACCACCCCTACGACATTCACAATCCTTTCTACATAGACCCTGACGACATAGAGGGGCTTATGTCCCAATTAGCGATAAAGAAAGTGTGTGCCTCCGTTGTTGATTCACAAACAGTAACGATAAGCGTGCTGACCTATAACTCCTCGAAGACCGTTCTCGAAACACTGGAGAGTATTAAGGCACAAACCTATCCGGATCTGAACCTAAACATCTGCGACGATTGTTCAACGGATAACACAATCAAAGTATGCAAAAAGTGGATAGAGGAGAATAGAGACCGATTCAAGGATGTGAAAATCGCCACTTCTTTCCAGAATTTCGGTGTGGCTTTCAACTGCAACAGAAGCCTTGACATGTGCGAAACGAAATTTCTGAAGGAGATTGCAGGCGACGACTTACTGGCCAAGGACTGTATCAGTCGTTTCATGCAGTACGCCCAATCGAACCAGATTCCTGCCGTTTATCTATCGAGAATTAAGTTGTTTGGTGGTAATTTGGCCAAGATAAAGGTCTTTTTGAAGCAGTTTGACTATAGTTTCTTTGCTCTCAATCCTTTGGAGCAGGTGGAATACTTGATTCTTGAGCACAATGTAGTCCCTGCTTCAACAGCATTCTATAATGTGGAAAAGTTGCGGCAGATGAAGTTGCGTAACGATGAACGGGTGCCCGCCTTGGAAGATTGGCCAAAATGGATAAACTATCTGAAGAAAGGCGGCGTATTTGGTTTCTTGGACGAGGAACTGGTGGATTATCGTGTAAGTAATGGTGTCTCGACAAGTGATGGCATAAACAATAGATTTCTGATTTCCAATTTGAAATTTGAGTTACTCTACAGAGTGCCCGACATTATGACTCGCGACGAAAAGACAATTGACGGCTATGTGAACAAACTCTTCGACCACTTGTTCAGAGGCAATCAAATGACCGCTCTGCAGAAAAAGAACAGGAAGCACATTAGAATTATGCAGAGGCTTGTGTATCTGTCGTCTGTATTGTTACTGATTATCTGTTTTTTGTTGTATCTGCTTTTGGTAAGAAGATGAAGCGAGTACGTCCCATAGCATTTTATCTGCCGCAGTTCTATCCTACGCCGGAGAACGATGAATGGTGGGAACCGGGATTTACGGAGTGGACCAATGTGGCCCGTTCCGTTCCCCTCTTCCCGGGTCATTACCAGCCGCGTATTCCGCGCGATCTGGGCTTCTACGACCTGCGAGTTCCTGAGACACGCCAGAAGCAGGCAGAGCTGGCACGCGAGGCGGGCATCGAAGGCTTCTGCTATTGGCATTATTGGTTTGGTTCGGGCAAGCGGCTTTTGCATCAGGTCTTCGACGAGGTTGTCAGCAGCGGCGAACCAGACTTCCCCTTCTGCCTCTGCTGGGCAAACCATTCGTGGTATTCCAAGACATGGGACCCCGACCTGCCCGACAAGCTCCTCCTGGAGCAAACCTATCCTGGCGACGAAGACCTCGTAGAGCACTTCAACACGATGCTTCCCGCCTTCAAGGACGAGCGCTACATGAAGGTCGATGGCAGGCTCATCTTCGGTGTGTTCGACCCTTCGAAGATAGACGTCAAGCACATGCACGAGGTGTGGGACGGATTGGCTCAGGAGCACGGCCTCAAGGGCTTCCATTTCTTTGCCCTTTGTATTGGTTCGCGCTCCTTGAGACGTACAGAAGCCCTGAAGCCTTATGATTCGCTCGTCCTCGACCCCCTGCTCGATAGTGTTGATGCATGGCAGTGTACCAAGAGCGAACGGCAATTGCGCGAGAGCCTAATCGCTTCGGGACTACCTTACACGGTCCGATACGAAGAATATGTGGCAAAGACGCGCGACATCTTTTCCGGGCATCCCGAGGTGCTTCCTTGTATCAATCCTGATTTCGACCACTCCCCTCGTAGCGGCATCAAGGGGCAAATCCTCACCGACTCTACGCCCGAGAAGTGGGCGCAGTTGTGCCGCATTGCCTCCGAACATGTCTCGGAGCGACCTCAGCAAGAGCGTCTCGTCTTCATCAAGGCATGGAACGAATGGGGCGAAGGAAACTATTTGGAGCCGGACAGAAGGTGGGGCAAAGCGTATATTGAAGCGAGCGGAAGTGCATTCCGCGATGGAGAACAGCTCGCAGGCGGCTGTGGCTCGACTCCCCTCATCTCCATCGTTGTTCCGCTCTATAACAAAGAACAATACATTTGCAAGACCCTTCAGTCCGTCCTTTCGCAGACGTTTACCGATTATGAGATTCTTGTCGTCAACGATGGTTCAACGGACCAAAGCCTGGAACGGGCAAAGGAACTCAAGTCCGACCGCATCAGGTTCCTCTCCAAGCCCAATGGAGGGCCGGCGTCTGCCCGCAACATGGGGGTGAAGAACGCCAAGGGGAAGTGGGTGATGATACTCGATGCCGACGACCTGCTCGTCCCTGACATCCTGCAACATTTCGCCGAATTGATTCAAACACATCCCGACTGCCACTTCTTCTGTGGCACGCACTTGCTCAAGCGCGGCGAGAGCCTCACATTGTTTTCCCCTAAATATAAAGAAGGAGTGTTGAGTGACAACTTCCGGGCTTGGTGCACCAAGCGCTTCATGCCTGTTGCCGGCTCGTGCGTCATTCTCCGCAGCCTGCTTCTTGCGCATCCGTTTCGCGAGGATTTGCGCCGATACGAGGATGCCGAGAGCCTCTTCGGCATCATGCGCAGTGCCCGCATTTGGACGACGACACGCCCCGCCATGATATATAATCAGGACAGTTGCAGTGCCAGCAACGCGCGCCCTAACGTCTCAGAGGACTTCATCGGCCACCTCTCGCTTGAAGGCAAATCGCTTTGGGAGCAGTTTGCTCTATGGCAGCTCTATCGGCAGGGCCGCAAGTTGTATCCCAAGGACATGAGGCTTCTGTATAAATCCAAAGGTTTCAGAAGCCCCAAATTCCCTTTGCTCAGGTTCTTGACACAGACAATATATCGCTGACAATGAAACTTTCCATCATAACAATCAATTATAACAACCGAGAGGGTTTAGAGCGTACAATAGCGTCGGTGAAGAACCAGCTCTTCAAAGACTATGAGTGGATTGTCATAGACGGAGGCAGCACCGATGGCAGTCGCGAACTTATATTGGCCAATCAAGAACGGTTTGCCTTTTGGTGCTCGGAACCGGACAATGGCATATTCGATGCAATCAACAAGGGCATATCACATGCCAGCGGCCAGTACATCTCGTGCATGAACTCGGGAGACGAATACTATTCACACGATACGCTCCAGAGGGTTTTTGCCACTCCGCTCACTGCAGACATCGTCTATGGCGACTGGTATCAGGTCTTTCCCGACAAGCGCGTGTTCAACAGTATGCCTTGCCCCATAGACTTTTCTATTTTCTATTACCATAATATCTGCCATCAGGCAATGTTTGTGCGCACCACTGCTTTGCAAGAAAAGGGCTTTGACCTCAGTTATGGAGTTGTTGCAGACTATGCCCGATGGATGGAGATGTTTTTTGCCGGAGCAACCTTCCACCGGGTGGATGTCGTAATCTGTTGTTACGACATGACGGGCATTAGCAGCAAGGGCAAGGCCGGCTGGGAGGAGTGTCTGCGCATTCGTCGCGAAATCATTCCTTCATGGATTGCCAACGCCATGCAGCGCCTCGGACAGTACGAAAGTTCACCCGACCACATATATTTGCTCTATGCCAAAAGGCATGGAGGACTTCTTTACTTCTTCCTCCACAATCTGCTGAAGTTGATAAATCTCCTCTTTTTCCATATCGACAAGACCCGCGTGTATTCACATCGCCTTCCCGGTCAAAGCCCAGAACGGGAAAGAATAAAAGAATGAAAGAATGAAAGAATGAAGAAATGAAAGGAAATTTAGGGGATGTTCAGGAAGAGGCTTTTACATTCTTTCATTCTTTCATTCTTTCATTCTTTCATTTTTTCATTCTCTCATTCTCTCATTTTTTTGATAATGCGGATGGGGCAGCCTTGGGCGATGGCGTAGGGGGGAATGTCCTTCGACACCACGGCTCCTGCTCCGATGACGGCTCCGTCGCCTATCGTCACGCCGTCCAGCACCGTGACGTTTGCCCCAATAAACACATCGTTGCCTATATATATGCGCTTTCGTTCTTCTATTTTGTCTTCTTTTGAAAGCGTCACGCCGTTCTGCTTCAATGTTGAATAGAACATGGGCGAGGTGCTAACCGCGTTGGTGGGATGAACCCCATGTCCGCAGACAAAGTTAGGGCCGATGGAGCAGGACTTGCCGATGCTTGTGACGGATATTCTGGAATTCATGGCAATGCGTGTGTAGTCGCCCACCTCGCAGCCGTAGAGATGGTAAGGCGAGCGAATCTTACTTTTCGGGGAGATCCTGCAAGACTTGGTGTCGTCGAAATAATAAGTTGCTTGCTCAATCATGTCACCCAGTTCGGGCAGCACTTTCAAAAGCCATTTCTTCCGCTTCTGCTTGAAAAAAGTTCTTAATCCCATCTCACATTTACCATTTTAATCATTGACCATTGACCATTGACCATTTAATAGTCCTCCCGACCCCCTCTAAATCTCCCTGAGGGGAGACTTACTGCCGCGAAAAAACTCTCCCCCTCGGGGGAGATGGAGAGGGGTCAGAGGGGTTAGAGTTTCTCTGCTTCCTCAAGGAACTTCTCGGCATCGAAGAAGTGCTTCTCCACAAGGCGCAGGCAGTCCATGTCCTTGTCCCACCACTTGAGGCGGAGCAGCCGCTGGACGGTCTTTTCGTCGAAGCGGTAGCGGATGATGCGGATGGGGCATCCCACGGCGATGGCGTAGGGCGGAATGTTCTTCGACACCACGGCTCCCGCTCCGATGATGGCACCGTCGCCTATCGTCACGCCGTCCAGGACGGTGACGTTGATGCCGATGAACACGTCGTTGCCGATGCTGATGCGCTTCATCTCCTGAATCTTGTTCTTCTTCGACAGCGTCGTGCCGTTCTGCTTGCGGGTTGAATAGAACATGGGCGAGGTGCTCACCGCATCGGTGGGGTGCACGCCGTAGCCGCAGACAAAGTTAGGGCCGATGGAGCAGAACTTGCCGATGTCCGTCAGTTGTATTCTGCTGTTCACGGCAATGTAAGTATAGTCGCCAACCGAACTCCCTCGGAGATGGTAGGGAGAGTACAGCTTGCTTTTCTTTGATATTTTGCACGCTCTGGCGTTGTCAAAGTAGTACGTCCCTTGGTCGCCGACGATGCCGCCCAGCTCGGGCAGCACTTTCAAAAGCCATTTCCTACGCTTCTGCCTGAAAAAAGTTCTCAATCCCATAACGCTATTGTTCTTTTCCTGCCACAAAGATACAAATTATTTCTTATCCTACAAGCCCTAATACCATTTCTTCTTTTAACTTTCTCTCAAATGGTAAATGGTAAATGATAAAATGGTAAATATGGCCTCCGTTGACAACGCAACACACGGGATTAAATGGTAAATGGTTTTAAGTTTCGGGAGTTATAAGATGAAGTTAAATAACGTGAGTTCTTCGGCAAGCCTCAGGCGCAGGCGGAGCGATGAAAACCAAAGGACAATCAAACACAAAGACACGAAGGCACGAAGAGCTACGCCGCTGAACTGAAGACACAAAGATTCCCCGGCCAGAACCTTTGTGTCTTTACACCAGGGGAAGTTACTTAGTGTCTTTGTGACTTTGTGTTTGTTTAACACATGAAAAGCCAAAGGACAATCAAACACGAAGACACAAAGGCACGAAGAGCTACGC
>CAMKTM010000005.1 GCA_946415695.1 uncultured Prevotellaceae bacterium
AAGCCCTCTCGAAGACACAGTTCGGGCGGTACAAAGTGACGGCCAACCTCTTCACCGCCACCAGCTACAACGAATACCTGCAAAAACTGCTGCGTACCATCACGATGCGCTTCGACAAAGTCTCAGCACACAGGGAAATGCCCGTGCCAAACCTGCAGATTAACGAAGCAAAGACCATCGCCGCCGCTGACCGTTACATCCGCACACGGCTGTTCGGCCAGTCTTTCAATCCCTTCAACGGCAACGACTGGAAAATTCTACTCTCGAGGGAAGCCGTCGTCACCAAGCATATCATCGAGGAAATGGCACGTGCCATCTTCCACATGCAAGAGCGCATCCTGACGACCGATGCCGAAGTGGTGCATACGAAGTTCTCGTCTGTGCAGGAACTCAAGATGCGCGAGGCATATTCCATCGAGACGCACAAGACCATCTACGAGCGGCAGGCCTATCCCACGCACGGCGGCGGACTGGAGCAGGCCTTAATCAAGTTCCTCGAAAGGGACGGCGAGGTGGAGCGCTTCCTGAAGATAAGCGAGAACCAGCATCCCTTCGCCATCATCTACTACATCCGCGCCGACGGCCTCATGGCAACCTATCATCCCGACTTCATCGTGGCAACGAAGGAGAAGGTCTATCTCATCGAGACGAAAGGCAACGACAAAGTCACGGACAAGAACGTCCGGCAGAAGCAGACGGCAGCCGTGGAGTGGACGCGGAAGATAAACAAGCTGAAGCCGGAAGAAAGGATGAACAGGACTTGGGAATACGTGCTTGTCAGCGAAGACCATTTCTATGCCCTGTCAGCCAACCACGCATCGCTGACAGACATCTGCGAGCGGATGAAAGTGTCGCTGTCGTTCCTCGTGGGCGACCTCTTCGCATAGTGCGCCCCACCCCACTCCGCCTTTCCTCGCATCACACGGCAGGTTGTTTGCGGCATCGTGAAGCAGCCATTGCTTGTACATGTACGTGCAATTGCTTTTACATGTACAAGCAATTGCTTTTACATGTACAAGCAAACAACCCGCCGTGCCGCATCGGACAGTTCGTCATTGTCTAAGCGTTTTTATTGCTGTCCGATGTTGCTTCTTTTTTATTCTGCAAACAGACACTATTGGCTCTTCTTTCTTGCCGCCTTGCCTATGTTTCGGCACCTTTTTCATGGAATAGCATTCAAAAACCATGAATTTTCCAACCTATTTGAATAATTTTTCGTACCTTTGCCGTTCAATAGACGTGACAAAACAGAAGAAAGACAATAAAACGACCCTCGCGCACGTTATTTATATATAATGTATAATAGCTAAAAAACTCCAATTAGCACAATCAAACAAATTCTATATGAAGACTAAAATTCTTTTACTTTTGGCACTCTTTGTCCTTCCTCCACTCTTTGGTGCCGGAGCGAAGGCTCAGAGTATGTCCGACGACCAAGTGTTGACTTACATTGCGAAAGAAACCCAGAAGGGTGCTTCGCAAAGTGACATTGCAACTTACCTGATTGGCAGAGGCGTCACCATGACCCAGCTTCAGCGCGTGCGCCGCAAGGCAGAACGTCTGAAGTCGGAAGGGCAAACTGCCAAGAACGCCATATCGCACCAAGAGGAAGTCGGCATCGTGGACGACACCAAGCCTGATGACAAGAAGGAGCCTGTTCAAGACATCACCAATCAGACAGACAATCAGAACGACCGTCAGGTCTTTGGTCGCAACATCTTCTCGTCCCAGAACCTTACCTTTGCTCCCGCTCAGAACATCGCCACTCCGGCCAACTATTTGCTCGGAGCGGGCGACGAGGTGACAATAAACATCTGGGGAGCCAGTCAGCAGACGGTGAATCAGACCATCTCTCCCGACGGTTACATCGTGATAGAAGGCGTAGGGCTCATCCGCCTGGCAGGCCTCACCATCAGCAAAGCCAAGGAAGTGCTTCGCAGCAAGTTGGGCCAAAGCTATGCCGATTGCCACTTCGACCTCTCCCTGTCCGAACTGCGCTCCATGCAAGTGCAAGTGATGGGCGAAGTCGTACGCCCCGGCACCTACACGCTCTCCAGCCTCTCTTCTGCTTTCAACGCCCTCTATGCAGCAGGCGGCATCAACGACATCGGCACATTGCGCGACATCCGTGTGTTCCGAAAAGGAAGCCAACTGACATCCATCGACGTCTATGACTACATCCTGCACGGCAATACGTCGAGAGATGTCCGCCTCGCCGACGGAGACGTCATCATGGTAGGCTCCTACGATTGCCTGATAAAAGTCATAGGACACGTGAAGCGCCCGATGTGGTACGAAATGAAGAAAAGCGAAACTGTAAAAGACCTGCTGGAATACGCAGGCGGCTTCGACGGGAAAGCATACACAAAGGGAGTGCGCCTGAAGCGAACAGCAGGCACAGAATACTCTATCTACTCCATTGAGGAAGACAAGATGGGCACATTCCACCTCTCTGACGGCGACCTTGTCGAAGCCGACGAGAACCTGGTTCGCTACAACAACATGGTAGAAGTGCGCGGTGCCGTGAAGCATCCCGGAGAGTTCCAGTTGGGCGACCAGATACAGAGCGTCAAAGACCTGCTCCTCGCCGCCGACGGCCTCATCGAAAGTGCCTACACCAAGCGCGCCATCCTGCACCGTGAGAAAGAGGACAAGAGCAGAGAAATCCTAAGCGTTGACGCCGTCGGCATACTCAACGGAACAGCCGTCGATATGCCTCTGCACAACGGCGATGTGCTCTTCATCCCCGACAAGTTGGACATGCAAGGCAACCTGACAGTGCAAGTCAATGGCGAAATCAACTATCCAGGCGACTACCCCTATGCCGAACACTCCACCATCAGAGACATGATACTGCTGGCAGGCGGCATCACCCAGGCAGGTTCCTTGGCACGAGTGGATGTCTTCCGCCGAGTGCGCGACCTAAATGCCACAGAAGACACCCCGGAATCAGCAGAGCATTTCGTGTTCGCCCTCAACGAAGACTTCAGCCTTAGGAACGACACCGTCTTCGAACTTGCACCGTTCGACGTCGTATATGTCCGCAAGTCCCCTGCCTACGAGGAGCAAAAGAACGTCATCATTTCAGGTCAGGCCAACTTCCCCGGCACATACACCATGACGAAGAAGAACTACCGCATCTCTGACCTCATCCGCGACTGCGGAGGCATCACCGACCAAGGCTATATTCGCGGCGCATCACTCATCCGCACCATGACCAAGGAGGAACGCGAACAGCGCGACGCCAACAACCTGCGTGCACAAATTGACATCTACGAGGAAGGACTGCGCGACGGCAAAGACCTTAACCTGCAAATTGCCGACTCCCTCTTCTCACTGAAAGCCATCACCGCCAACACATACTCCATCGCTGTCAATTTGGAAGAAGCCATGAAAGAACCCGGCTGCATCTACGACCTCATACTGCGCCAGGGCGATGTGCTCACCATTCCAAAGCCCGAATACACAGTCAAGGTGAGCGGCGAAGTGATGCATCCCGTCTCGATGGCATACGAGAAAGGCAAGAACCTCAAATACTACATCAAACGTGCCGGCGGCTATTCACGCAAAGCATACAAACGTCACGCCTACGGCATCCACATGAACGGCAGCGTAATAAAACTCTCGAGCAGAAGCTCCAAACACATTGAGCCCGGCACAGAGGTCGTAGTGCCTTCAAAGTCAGGGCACAAGGGCATGACAACTCCTGAAGTCATGTCCATCGGCTCCACAGCCGCCTCCCTCTCGTCCGTCATTGTGGCACTTATGCACCTCATCACCAAATAACGCCATGGAACAGAACAATAGCCAAGGTCAGATTATCGACCTTTTGCAAATATCCAAAACACTGTGGCAAAAACGCCGCACATTCATCAAAGTGTGGATTGTCACATTCGTTCTCTCTTGCATCTGGATTCTCCCCCAACCACGCTACTATATTTGTGAGGTAAAGCTTGCGCCAGAAGTAAATGGAGACCAAGCCTTTGGCGGGCTCTCTAATCTCGCCTCTTCTTTCGGCATTGACTTCGGAGGAGGAAGTGGGCAGGATGCCATTTACCCAGAATTGTACCCAGAACTCTTTGAAAATCCCAAGTTCATCGTGGGACTATACGACATCCATGTGACCACAAAGGAAGGTGACATCTCCACCGACTACTTCACATACATCAAGCAGCACCAGAAAAAGAACCTTCTGACTTTGCCTTTCCGAACTGCAATAAAAAGCATCAAGAGTTTGTTCGACAAAGAAGACAACACACCACGCATCGCCGGTTCTCGCGGCGTCAATCCGTTCTTGATGAACCGCAAAGACTACGAGTTGATGCTCAAAATCATGAACAACATCAAATGCTCCGTAGATAAAAAGAACTTCGTCATTTCCATCAACGTCAAAGACCAAGATGCCCTTGTCAGTGCCATCATGGCAGACAGCGTGAAGAAACATCTGCAGGACTTCATCATTCAGTACCGCACAAGCAAAGCAATTGAAGACGTGGCACACTATCAGCACATGCGCGACAGTGCAGAGATAGAATACAATCTTTCGATGGAGCGCTACAGCCGTTTCTGCGACATGCATAGGAACATCATCCTCCAAACCTATCAGAGCCAACGAGACAAATTGGAAAGCGATTTGGCCCTCAAGCAAAACTCCCTCTCCGTCATGGAAACGCAGTTGCAAAGTTCCAAAATGAAACTGCAGGAAAAGACACCAGCCTTCACCACCCTGAAGAGCGCAATTGTTCCTGTTAAGCCTGCTGGCCCCAAGAGAGTGGTGTTCGTGCTTGGCATGCTCATATTCGTGACCATCGTCGCTGGATTATGGATGGTAAGGAATGACATCTTCCCCTTTAACCAACAGATGCAATCCTAACAGCATCGGGAAATGAATGCTCGTTTGACACAACTACTGACAATAAATGTTAGCAACTTGCTCAAGATGGACATGAGCAAGTGGACTATCATCCCATTTCTGATGATTTTGTCGGTTGTTGTCAATATGTGTATTTCTATCAACCTTTTGGAGATGCAAACCCTCTCCTATTTGATGCTTGCACTGACGCTGTTGTCGTTTGCAATCATGTCCGTTTTCTATTTTAGGAAAGGAATCATATCACGGTACGTAGCCGTCATTATGTTGTTCCAGTTTCTGTTGTTCACCTCTACGGTCATCAATGGCACCGGAGTCAAGGAGAGTGTCTATCAGAGTTGTTCCGTCATTTTCATCGCCATGGCCTCTGACTATTTCAAGGAAAGATTCAATTTCCTGATATGTGCCCTTGCACTGTCATTCTCTCTTTGCGCTTATCTGAACTTCTACCACCTAATGACTCATCCAGACTTGTGGATTATTGACGATTTGAAATCAAACCAAGGCTACATACTCGGCGGCAACTACAACGGCATGGGATGTAGGCTTCTCTGCGCTGTAGGCATTAGCATGATATGTTTGAGATATAGCAAATGGTGGATTCTCAATGCAATACCCGTCGCGCTTGTTTCCGTCGCGTCTTTAGCCATCGTGAAATCCATGACATCTTTGACCGGCATCCTGCTGTTCCTCTTTTTCTGTATCATTCCATCAAGCAAGTTGCTGAAGATGGGTATTATAACACTGATTTCCATTGTTATCTTCTTTCAGATATTCGTCTGCTTTCAGGGGAAAGGGATTGAACAGAATTCTCTGGCCGTATGGCTTGTAGAAGACGTTCTTGGCAAAGACATCACCTTTACGTACCGAACATATATGTGGGATGCAGCTTCTAAAGTTTTTGCAAATTCACCTATCTATGGTTATGGGCTTGTTGAGGCCGATTGGTACTACTCCAACATGAGTTCCTTTGCAAAAGGACCACACAATTTCATCTGGGGCATACTCATTTATGGAGGCATTACCTTACTGTCCGTATTCACATATATTTGTTATATGGTTTTCATTAAACTTCCTGCCACAAACGAAAGGAGCGTTATACTGATTTATGCTATCGCAGTCACGATGTTCACAATGATGACAATGGAAGTCTATCCCCCGCCATTCATCCTCACACTGCTCACCTTGGCCTTCTTTGCTCCACGATTGCAAAGTGTGAAGGGACAAACTATACTAAAGACCGAATAAGTAAAAACTCTATGCATATTTTCTCCATCATCATTCCGCATCACAACATCCCGGAACTGCTCCAGCGCTGCCTTGACTCCATCCCCGACGTTCCAGAGGTACAAGTCATCGTGGTGGATGATAACAGTTCGGAGCAAAAGGTGGATTTCGAGCACTTCCCCGGCCTTAGCCGCACACACACACAGTGCATCCTTGACAAGCAGGGCGGTGGCGCCGGTCACGCCCGCAACATCGGATTGAGGAATGCCGATGGCAAGTGGCTGGTATTTGCCGATGCCGACGACTTCTTTACAAAAAATGCATTCGACATTCTTAAGAATCACAAAGACGACAAAGAGGACATCATCTTGTTTAAATCCAACAGTGTGGACTCCGACAGCCTAATTCCTGCCAATCGCTTTGAAGACTTAAACCTCGCCATTGACGATGTTCTCAGTGGTAGGTTAAGTGCAAAAGAAGCCATATTGAAAAGACCTGGGCCTGTCTGCAAAATGTTCCGAAGAAGCTATATCGCACAGAAAGACATTTGGTTTGATGAGGTAATTGCATCAAACGACATGATGTTCGTTACAAAGGCTACTTGCTGGTGCAACGACAATGCTGTGACAGTTTATGATGACATTCTCTATACTGTCACCACACGCACAGGCAGTCTTACAGAAGAACGCAAGACAAATCCCAACAACTTCCTCTGCCGACTCGGAGTTCAAATACGCTGCAACAAGTTTCTGGAAGATTATCCCCAGTTCAGAAAAGAGCCTATTATCGTACGATTGCTATTAGCACGCAAGTTTGGCGCTAAAACTTTTCTGCGTGCCTTTTGGCTCATTATACGCAAGGGAGCTTTCTTCTCCGGTTTTGGAGTGTTTATGAAAAGTGTCAGAAACCATATTTTTTGAATACATATTTAATATATAAATAGAATAATAAAAATGAAAGATATTAAAATCTGTGTGATTGGCTTAGGCTATGTCGGTTTGCCGTTAGCCAGACTATTCTCCACAAAGTTTGAGACAATTGGATTCGACATGAATCAGCAAAGAGTGGATGCACTCATGTCAGGCCACGACGCCACCCTTGAGGTGAGCGACGAACTGCTACAGGATGCCATTAACCATCACGGCTTCGTCTGCACCACCGACTTGGAGCGCATACGCCAGTGCAACTTCTATATAGTAGCCGTACCTACTCCTGTGGACGAGAACAACCGCCCTGACCTCAAACCCCTTTGGGGAGCAAGTGAGACAGTGGGCAAAGTCATCTCTAAAGGAGACATCGTCGTCTATGAAAGTACAGTCTATCCCGGTGTCACGGAAGAAGAATGTCTGCCCGTAGTAGAGCGTGTCAGCGGCTTAAAGTATAATGTAGATTTCTTTGCCGGTTATTCTCCGGAACGAATCAATCCGGGGGACAAGGAACATACCGTGGAGAAGATAAAGAAAGTGACCTCCGGTTCTACTCCTGAAATTGCCGATTTAGTTGACAACGTGTACAACTCGGTGTTGGTGAATGGCACTCATAAAGCTTCAAGCATCAAGGTGGCCGAAGCTTCGAAAATCATAGAAAACTCGCAGCGCGATGTAAACATTGCATTTATGAATGAACTGGCAAAGATCTTCAACGCAATGGGCATAGACACGCACGATGTCATAGAGGCCGCTTCGTCAAAATGGAATTTCATTAAGTTGTCGCCCGGATTGGTTGGCGGTCATTGCATCAGTGTCGATCCATATTATTTGATACAGAAAGCACAAGTTTATGGCGTATTGCCCCGCATCATGTCTAATGCACGCCGTCTGAACGACGGCATGGGCGACTATGTGGCTAACCAGGTCATCAAACTGATGAACAAAAAAGGTGTGTTGGTGAAGGATGCCAGAATACTCATACTTGGCATTACATTCAAGGAGAACTGCCCCGACATTCGCAACACCAAGGTCGTAGATATCTACCATACCCTTCAGGAATACACTGACAACCTGACCATTTACGACCCCTGGGCTTATGCAGACAATGTGCAGAAGCATTATGGAATCCGTATTACCAACACAATGCCTGAAGGAAAGTTCGATGCCATCATCCTGGCTGTTGCCCATAAAGAATTCCTGGACATGGATATAAAGGCTAAAGTCAGCGAAAAAGGGGTCATATATGATGTGAAGGGCATATTGCCACGCGACATTATCGACGGAAGACTGTAATCTTGTAACAGAACGACACTCTCTTGAAGCAACAAGCGATGGAACCGAACAAAAGAATAGTCATCAACACACTTGCACAGCACACAAGAGCTATAATCAACACCTGCCTGTCGCTCTACTCGACCCGTTTAGTGTTGCGCGCTCTCGGGCAGTCTGATTTTGGCATCTACTCGCTTGTAGCAGGTGTGGTGACTATGCTTGCCTTCCTCACTGGTGCTTTGGTCATCACTACGCAAAGACAGTTGTCCTTCTATCACGGACGCGGGAATATAGAAGACGTCAAGAGTATGTTCTCAAGCAGCCTACTGCTACACATCCTCATTGGAATAGCTTTTGCCGTCATATTGCTTGCCATTACGCCATTCATTTTTGATGGTTTCTTGGAGATTGACCCCGCTCGCATACCGACGGCCAAAGGTGTTTATTATATGGCGGTGCTGTCGCTTGCCATAGTTTTTCTCACCGCTCCCTTCAAGGCTCTCTTCATTGCCCGTGAGGAGATTGTCTATGTTTCGGCAGTAGATGTCATTGACGGTGTGCTGAAACTTGGCTTTGCCCTCTCGCTGCCATTCATCACCTTCGACCGCCTGATGGCTTACGCCTGTGCTATTACTTGCATACAGACCATCCATTTATTGGCACTCTCACTGTGGGCTGTCACACATTTCCAAGAGAGTTCACTCCTGCCCAGACTCAGTCTTGTGCGGCGACAATATCTGAAAGAACTGACAAGCTTTGCCACTTGGACCGTATATAGCACAGGATGCGTGATGGGCAGGACTCAAGGAGTGAATATCATCCTGAACAGGTTCTTCGGCACCATTGTCAACAGTGCTTATGGCATTGCCCAACAGGTGTATCACTCCATTGCCTTCATCTCTCAAGCTGTCACAAACGCCATGAGCCCTCAGATTGTGAAGGCCGAGGGTTGCGGAGACCGCCAACGAATGCTTCATCTGGCAGAACTGTCGAGCAAGTATAATTTTCTCCTGCTTTCCACAGTGATTATTCCTCTGGCCTTTGAAATACCGCAAGTGCTTGAACTTTGGTTGGGCGATGTTCCCCCTCATGCAGTTACATTCTGTCGGTTCATCACTCTTTCCGCCCTTTTCGACCAGATAACCTTTGGCTTAGGAACAGCCAATCAGGCCATCGGACGCATTCGCAACTATTCATTAGTGGTGAACACCATCAAGGTGCTCACCTTGCCTGCCTTCTGGCTTTGTCTCCATTTAGGATATGAAATCAGTCAGGCCATGTGGACATACATCGGCTTCGAGGTTCTATGCGCTCTGGTGCGTCTTCCCTTTCTGAAAGTCACTGCTGGCCTTTCCATTCGCCACTTCGTCAGTCACGTATTTGCTCGCGTAGCTCTTCCGCTGGTATTCGTCTCTCTTGCCTGTTGGCTGATGATAACTTACGTAAAGGATGCGCCGTTTCGATTCCTGCTCACTGGCATTGTGGCTGTCCTCGTGTCTGGCATCACAATTTGGCTGTTCGCGCTTGAAGACAGAGAGCGTCGTGCAGCACTACAAATGATAAAAAAGAAAAAATAACAATGCATACATTCTCCATCATCATTCCTCATTACGAGATCCCGAAACTTTTGCAGCGGTGTCTCGATTCCATCCCTGATGTGCCGGAGGTTCAGGTCATCGTAGTCGATGACAACAGTTCGGAACAAAAGGTGGATTTCGAGCACTTCCCTGGTCTCAATCGCAAGAACACGCTGTGCATCTTCGATAAGAAGGGCGGTGGTGCTGGTCATGCGCGGAACGTAGGATTGAAACATGCCGACGGGAAGTGGCTGGTATTTTCTGATGCCGACGACTTCTTTACCAAGGATGCATTTCAAATACTCGACGGCCACAAGAACGACCCTTACGATATTATTCTTTTCAAGGCAGATAGCGTGGATTCTGACACCTATGCTCCCTCTGATCGTCATTTACAACACGACGAAGCAATAGACAAGGCGCAGATGGGTAGCATCACGGCAAAAGAGGCTGTGCTGACAATGCCTGTGCCCTGGTGCAAGATGTTCCGAAGAGATTATATACAACGGAAAGGCATTTTGTTTGACGAGGTTTTTGCGGCAAACGATGTGATGTTCGTTACGAAAGCCACCTGCTGGACCAATGACGAAGCTGTTACGACAAGCCCTGAAGTTCTTTACGTTATAACCACACGTCAGAACAGCCTTTTCGACGGCTATCGCAAGGACCCGAAGAACTACCTCTGCCGTCTGGAAGTGCAGATGCGCCGCAACAAATTCATCGACAAATACCCTTACCCAAAGCGCCCCATTATCGTGCAAGTGCTGCGTGCCCTGAAGTTTGGTCCAAAGACCTTCTGCAAGGCTTTCGCGCTTGGCATAAAACACCGGGCACTGTTCTCCGGCACATCATCAATCTTTAAGAAATTATTCACCACCATTTCATAACTAATAGCCATGCTTAAAATAGTCGGAGACATAAACCTGACCGACGGTTTTTTTGATACAGGCATAGGAGTCGGCAGTCGCATTCGTAAAGGCGCTGATCCTTTCCGATACCTATCTCGCAAAAAAGAAGATTATTGGATTGGAAATATGGAAGGTGTGTGTGCCAACACTTCTGAGCTGCAAGGCTTGAAACGCAAGCAGTTTATCATCAGCCCAGAATGCCTTTCCCATGTTCAACATTTAGATTTTTATGGCATCGCTAACAATCATGTCATGCAGCATGGTGCAACTGCATATCATGAGATGGAAAGTTATTTAGACACTCAAAACGTGGCATTTGCAGGAGCTAATGACCGACGGAGTTATCGCTTCGAGCACCAAGGCAAACGTGTAGGCATCCTGGTCTTCAGCCAACGACCTGAGAATTTCTCCGACTCGCCCCTCTACTGGTCACTGCCCGAATATGACGTGATAGCTAAGGAACTGTCATCGCTTTCGGATTGTGACTTCAAGATAGTTTATGTTCATTGGGGCAACGAATTCATCAATTATCCCTACATTGACCAAAAGCAATTTGCCCACTTCCTTGTTGACAACGGAGCCAATCTTGTGGTAGGAATGCATCCTCATGTCCTTCAAGGTTGTGAAACATATAAAAATGCCACTATCTTCTATTCCTTGGGCAACTTCGTATTCAACATGGCATGGGAGCCTACACGCTATTCCATCATCATTAGCGTGGATCTCGCCTCAAGCCCTGCGATCAGCTATGAGTACACAAGAATCGGCGACGATGGCTTCCCTCGTCTTGTGAAAGAAGTCCCACATTCATATCGAATGGAGCATTTGAATCGCTTGCTACTTATTCAGAAAGAAAACGAGAAATACTATCGGCATGTCTTCTATTTCTATAAGAAATACAAACGTTCCAACCGACTGCAAGTTCTCAAGAACTTCCTTCTAATGAATCCTGTTAACTCTATGGGGATTCTATATGATTTCACGAAAAGAGTAATACATTAAAAACAATATATTATGAATATTAAAAGACAATTGTTATATATAGTAGCACGGTTAGCATGGCCATTGTCAGATTCTCTCATGCTCAAACTGCAATATCGAATTCGAACCGGACGGAAACTACATCTCGACAATCCGGAAAGGTTCTCAGAGAAAGTACAGCATTACAAAGCATATTATCGGAATCCCGAGATGACGCAATGCGTAGATAAGTATGATGTACGAGAGTATGTAGCAAAGAAATTGGGGACAGAGGCTTACCTGAATACTTTATATCAGGTTTGTGACACAGCCAAGGATATTGACTTCGATGCCCTTCCGAAGGAATTCATCATAAAGACAACAGATGGCGGTAATGGTGACAACGTTCTCATCTGTCGCGACAAAGACAATCTGGACATCAATCAGGCTATTCACCAAGTCAACAGTTGGCGCAACAAGCGTTATTACATTATTTCTCGCGAATGGGCTTACGAGGGTGCCAAACAATCGAAAGTCATCGTGGAAGAACTCCTCGTTGACCCCGATAGCAACGATGGTTCCATTTGCGACTATAAATTCCTTTGCTACAATGGAAAGTTCAAGTATCTATGGGTAGATAAAGACCGCTATTCCAATCATCGTCGAGGTTTCTGGAATCACGACCTGCAGTTCATGCCTGACAAAGTCAGCGATCATCCCACATTTTCCAAAGAGGAAGTTCCAACACTTCCTAAGAACATTGAGGAAATGATTTCTGTTTCAGAAAAACTTGCCGAAGGCTTCCCCTTCGTGAGAATTGACTTGTATAACATTCGAGGACGCATCGTTTTCGGCGAGATGACATTCTATCCATGGAGCGGATATTGTCGGTACACCCCCGACAGCTTCGACTTTGACTTGGGTCGCTTGTTCGACATCAATGCCTACGGAAGATTTGACAAACGACTAAAGCATACAGATTAGCCATGAAGCTCATCTCTGTCATAATACCCTCCTATAAGCCTGGAGACTATCTTAAAGAGTGTTTGAATTCTTTAGTTTCCCAGACGGTCGGACACAATCAGTTTGAAGTATGGGTTGTTCTCAATGGCTGCAAAGAACCTTATCTTTCTGACATCAATGCGTTCCTGACTACGTTACCTGCTGATTTCGACATTCACCTGCTACAGACCGATGCTCCCGGTGTATCCAACGCTCGTAACCTCGGATTGGAGGCAGCCACAGGAGAGTATGTCACCTTCATAGATGACGATGATTGGGTTTCGCCCAACTTCTTAGAGGAGATGTATGCCTTAGCGGACCCTATGGTCGTCGTCAACGCAAATATCCTGTCGGTAAACATTGCGAAGGGGGAGACCACAAAAGACCCGCTTTACGACTATGACCAGTTCCTTGGTCACGAACAAACCTCCATGATGCGAGTGCGCCGCCTGCTTTCCAGCGCATGTTTCAAGCTGATTCCTATGAAGATGATTGGAAAGCGGAGGTTTGATACGAACTATGCTTTGGGCGAGGACGCGCTCTTCATGGCAAGCCTGACCGACCGCATCCGCGTAATCCGCTTCACCTCACCGGATGCCATCTATTATCGTCGCATTCGCCAAGGCTCTGCTATGCGTCATCACAGAACTATACGGCAACGAGCCGTCAACTGCTTTGGTCTCTATGGTAGCTATCTAAGCATTTTCCTGTCAGACCCGCTACATTATAATCCGATATTCTTCCTGAATCGTTTAGCCGCCGTTAGCAAGTGGTGGTTCAGATATTAGAGTCGCTCGGCCTGCGCCTGAGCGAAGCAAAGTTCCGCCTGCGCCTGAGGCTTGCCGAAGAACATCGAATGTTATCCCCAAAAACAAGGCGTGCCGTGTTGGCCAACACGGCACGCCTTTATTGCCATCGAGGCACGCCTTTATTAAAATAAGGCCACGCCTTGCCTCGAATCATCCCTATAATGATTTCGTCGCTCCGCTTGCGCCTGGGGCTTAACGAAGCTCCATCTGCACCTGAGGATTGCCGAGGAACCGTTTTCTTGCCTTTTCAAGTTTTTTCGTCTCTTCATCCCAGTTCCCAATTTCGGAATATGGGAAAGACTTGCGATTCTTGGCAAATGGAGTAATGTAGTCAAATGCTGATTGAATTTTATACAGACATTCTTTTGGAAGCGTTCTGCCATCAGCCTTTGTTAGCAACACGAAGTCCACAAACTTCTGTAAACTCGAGACTGAATAGGAAAAAGCTTTGGTTCGCTTTAAGGCTTCTGGAATTTTCCCATCTGCCTCAATCTGCGTATAGACTCGAGTTGCGGGAAAAGCCTTGAAAATCTTTTTTCGTGCTGACTTCTGACCCGTGAAGATGAAGATATTGTATATTGTGGTGTCAAATGACAATAACTGACTATTCTTGAAGTTCTGGGCTTTCTTGCCGTATTCGCTTGTTTGCATCCAATAGGCAAAGTCGCTGAACCAGTTCTTTAGTGCCTTCATGCGCTCCTTTCCGATACTTCTTACTGCGTCAACGAGGCGAATGCTTTCCAGCATGTCGTTGAAGTTGTAGGTGTCGGCCATGCCCTGCGGATTGCCGCGACCATTGTTGCGGCCTGGGATAAACTGACAATACTCGAAATTCGCCGTCATGCGGGTGTCTGGATTGATGAACCAAACGTCGAGCTGACGGCAGAAGAAGTCGTAATAGCGAGGGTCGCCCGTAAGGAAGAAAGCTTGACTGCATGAGGTGAGGTTGTTCTTCAGTTTTCCCAAGCGGGGAGCATCGTATTGTTTGAATTCAGGGTTGAACTCACCGTCACGGGCAATATATGGACCACCAGGGTTCTTTGGGTCGGGCCACCAATAAGGAGAGAGGCTCTCGTAGTTATGCTTGTTGCCGGAAATGCAGTTGGTCTTGTCCGTCACGGCTACAGGCTGCTCCTTAATGACGGCATTGGCTTTCCCCACGATGGCCTTGTATTCCTGCGACGCAGGCTTGCCTGACAAGATGGCCAGTTCAGACAAATCCCAAAGATAGGTGACAGGCTTGGCACAAAGAGTTGACAGATGGAAACAAAAAACAGTAAGGAGCAAGAGGTAAGGAACAAGGGGCAAGAAACTTTCTTTAGAGGTTAGGGGTGAGAGGTTAGGGGTGAGAGGATAGTTCTGGCAGTTGGTATCCTCCTGCCCCTTGCATCTTGCCCCTTGCTCCCTGCTATTTTCCTTGCTCCTTGCACCTCGCCTCCAAAAAGCAAGCGGAGTTTGCGATACTCGTGTCTTTAACATTTCAGGTGTGTTCTAATAATTAATAAATTCTTTATGAATTATCTTTGTTTGCTTTTGCCTCTTTTCGGCATCTTTGCCTTCAATCCCTTGAAACGTAACTTGCTACGCTTCGGCGGGCTTGAAGTCAAATCTGCTCGAATATAGCCTAAAAGCAATTCAAAGCTAATTTTTAGAACCCACCTTCAACTTTTCTTTGATAGCTTCCCTGAAATAACCGCCAACCATGGAGTGTTCGGGAAAGCTCTCCACCTGATCCTCATGGGCTATGCCACAAGCATCAAGCCGCTCAATGAGTGGCTTGACGTGTTCGGGATAGGTGTGTTCTTCGGTGGAATATAAGAGGAAGATTTTTGTCTTGCTCCCCCTGCGGGCTTCAATCATGTCGGGAAGTTTCCTGTCAAGTATGTCTTTCCACTCCCCAGTCGGCTCTCCGCCTACGACGGCTTCCCACTGTTCGGGATGCTCCTTCATCTGATGACGTGAGAGGTAGTCGCCCACATAATACTGGCAGGCTCCAGCACATATTTGGTCGGCATTGATTTTCAGGCCATAGTAGAGGGCTGCAGTACCTCCTTTGCTGCTTCCCAAGGTAACGACGGAAGAATAGTTTCCTTTTTTCAGCACTTGGTCTATCAATGCCTGAGTGTAGCGTTCCGGATGGTCTTTCTTTTTCTCGAACCAATAGTAACTCACGCCGCCTGCCCAGCAGTCTGCGATGAAAAGCAAGTCGTATGGACTGTGCCAAAGCGAACTCTTGTAGTTATAGCGCAGTTTGCCAATTCCTGTGAAAACAATAATCAGTTTGTCTGACTTTTGCCTCTTCCAAATATATTCAACGCCATCCTTTGTTCTCCTTGTCAGAAGAGCGTCTATTGATTTACTGATAAACCTTTTTAATTGCCCCATAATATAAAATGTCTGTTGCCTCCCCGAAATGCTCTTCAAGGGTTGTGTTGTAAATAGTCCTGCCAAAGGTGGCTGTACTGTTGATTGTTTATCTTGTTGCGGATGCGCTTGGTGAAGTACGTGGGCAGGAAGAAGGTAAACAGATAGGCATAGGAATGCAGTTTGCTGTATCCGAATATCTCCTGATAGACTGCGGCATTGAACTTTATCAGCGACCATTTGTTGTGCGAAATGGACTTTCGGTGTAGGCGATAGATGCCAAGCGGTTCCGTGAGGGCGTAGGCATTGCCCACTTTCTGATGGATTTTCAGCACGTATGCCCAGTCCTGACGTTTGCGTTGCAAGGGCATCAGCATCTTTGGACAGCGCTTCGTATCATAGATGGCTGTGAGGAAACCTATCTTGTCGTCGCGTTTCGTGTTGGTGAGCGATTGCTTTTCCGGTGCAATGATTATGCCATTGACGGTGCCTTCCTCGTTGCAGGTGTAATAACTTGCAAAGGTAAAGGCATAGTCATGGGCTTGCATGAAGGCCAACTGCTTTTCCAACTTCTCGGGGAGCCAACGGTCGTCGCTGTCGCAGAAAGCGATGTATCTTCCGCGTGCTTCCTCGATACACTTGTTACGAGTCGCTCCTGAGCCTTGGTTCTCTTCAAAGAAGAAGCAACGAATACGGTTGTCGCGAGTTGCGTAGTCCTTAATGATGGCTTGTGTGCCATCGGTAGAACAGTCATCCGTGATGATGAGCTCCCAGTTCTTGTACGTCTGAAGGATGATGCTATCAATGCTTTCTGCAATGTATTTTGCCCCGTTGTAAGAAGGCATTATTATAGAAACTAAAGCTTCATCCATCATGCCTATTCTTCTTTTTTCTTCGAGACGCGTTTGCGGGTTGTTTTCTTCGCCTGTTCTATATTCTCTGAAGGCAGTCCGGCCAGGTCGCGGTCTATCATAATGCGGCCGCAGTATTCACAGACGATAATCTTCTTTCGGCTGCGGATATCGAGTTGTCGCTGTGGCGGAATCTTGTTGAAGCAACCGCAGCAGGCGTCACGCTGTACGGAGACGATGCCAAGTCCGTTGCGACTGTTGCGACGGATGCGCTTAAAGGCATTGAGCAGGCGTGGCTCGATGGTAATCTCAAGGTTCTTTGCACGTTCGCGAAGCTTTTCTTCCTCTGCCTTTGTCTCGCTGACGATTTCCTCCAACTCCTCTTTCTTTGTGTCAAGAAGGACACGGCGCTCGTTGACATCGAGGTTGCAGCGAGTCATCTCGGCAGTCTTTGCCTCGACGATTTCCTTTGCTTCGCGAATCTTCTTCTCGTGGAGCTGGTTGTCGAGCTCTGCATATTCCACTTGCTTCGTCAAACTGTCGTACTCACGATTGTTGCGGACATTGTCCATCTGCGCATTGTAGCGTTCGATGTTGGTCTTGTTCTCTGCAATCTTTCCGTTGCGTTCGCTAATTTCGCGCTTCAGCTCCGCAATGTCGTTACTGATCTTCTCGATGCGGGTTGTCATGCCCTCTATTTCGTCTTCAAGGTCTTGCACCTCAAGGGGCAGTTCGCCACGCAAGGTCTTGATGCTGTCTATCTCTGAGAGCATACTCTGAAGGGCATACAAATTCTTGAGCTTTTCCTCTACGCTGTAGTCAGCTGGGTCTTTCTTTAACTTTTCTCTTGCCATCTTTCTGATTTACTATTTAATGATTTACTATTGACTATTTATTTACAATTATACGATTTAGCTATTTAACCCTCAAGGGAGGAGAGTTAGAGGGGGCTATAAATACTTGATGGGATTGGTGCAGAGTGTTGTTTTGAAGAGCGGCAGGCGTGGACATTTCTCGCTAAGGATTTGGTTGAAGATGTCTGTCGTGTATTGCTCGCTTTGATAGTGCCCGAGGACACCTATCTGTATGTGTCCGTCGTGACCGAAGTACTGGTGGTAGTGCATCTCTCCCGTCAGGAAGGCATCGGCGCCAGCTCGAAGAGCTTCGTCCAAAAGAAAGTCCCCTGCCCCACCGCAGATGGCGACACTCTCGATGGGACGTGCCAGCAGTTCGTTGTGCATGAGGCACTCCACGCCGAACGCTTGCTTCACTCTTTGCAGGAAAGCCAGCGAATCTTCTCCCTCGGGCAGATAGCCTATCACGCCGGAGCCGGCCTGAACCATGTGCGTCTTTGCGCCGACACCTACTGCAACCTGTCGGGGCTGAAGCAGGACGACGTCAACCAATCCCAGCCGCTCTGCCATCATGTAGTTCACGCCGTCCACAGCGGCATCGAGGTTCGTGTGTGCCGAATAGATGGCTATGTCATTCTGCAAAGCCAGACGCACGCAACGCTGCACAGCATCGCTGTCGGTCAGATGCTTAAGGGCATGGAAGATGAGCGGGTGGTGCGACACAATCATGTTACAACCCAACTCCAATGCCTCGCGCAACACGCCCTCGGTCACGTCAAGGCACAATAAAACCCCTGACACTTCCGCCGCTGTCAATCCAACCTGCAAGCCAGCATTATCGTAGCTTTCCTGCAGAGGCAGAGGCGCGAAATTTTCAAGGGCGTCGATAACGTCTTGAACTCTTACGCTCATACGAACATGTGCAATTGTTTTGAATTGCGCTGCAAAGATACAAAATAATTAAGAATTAAGAAATAAGAAATAAGAAATATTTCCTATATCTTCTGTTTTTCGTACGTTTCTTCAAGGAACGCCCACGAATGACGTCACAGGACACCTTTCCTTTGCAAAATCTCCAGCATTTCTGCAGGTGTTACCACTATCGGAGTCTTGGGGAAATGCTTCTTGTTGCCTGTCACGAGGTATGCATCTTCCTTAGAAAGGGCCACCTCGTAAAAGACCACATCTTGGGAATCGGGAAAGTCCTCTGAAGAACTTACACGATTTGAATTAAGCCCTATCGTTTTTATTAAATTGAGGATAGAAGCTACTGCCTTGGAAGGGAAAGAAAACTTTGCTCTATGTAGCACATCCTTGTATTCTGCCAAGATTTCCTTATTGTATAATGGACATATCCCATTTTCAGATATACTACGTATCACTTGCACTGTTGCAGCATCTGAATGTTGAGACAATAGGGCCGATACAAGGACATTTGTGTCGATAACCGCATAAATCATACAAATAGTTGTTTACGATTTCTTTCGTTCGCGAACTTGTCTTATTTCCTCGTTAATTTCATCGAGAGTCAAGTCTGGCAACTCTCCATTTTCTGCCATTCTTCTTATTTCTCGGAAAGCCTCCAAATTGCCCATTGACCTTTGTGAAGAGGAAGCTTTAATCTCGAAAGGAATCCTGCGCTGCATTACTACTGCGTTTGCGAAGATATTCATTGCTGCGTTTGCGCTGATGCCGAATTGCTGACAGAGTGAATCGAAAGCTGCTTTGATGCCAGAGTCCATGCGGACTGTCATAGATACTTGTGCCATTGTTTTATTCGTTTATGCAGTGCAAAGGTAAACATTTTATTTCATTCCGCAATCATTCTGGCGTAATTTTTCACCAAAACGATGTGATTTATGACATGGGGACTACCCACGGGCATTTCCCCCTACGCCCTTTTTCTTCGTCTTTTATTTTTTTTTCTGCTTATTTCTTTGTAATTTTGCGGCACAAATAAAGCGATGCCAGTGGATAGAGAGAACTATGAACTGCCCGCCGAGTGGCACGAACAAGGTGCTGTGCAGCTGACTTGGCCGCACGCCGAGACCGATTGGCAGCCTATCTTGGAAGTTGTTACCCGTTGCTACCTCGATATGGCAAAGGCAATTTCCGCGCGCGAACATATTATTATTGTGACGCCAGAGCCGAAGCAGGTCTTTGAGTTGCTACAGGGCAACCTGCCTGCCGAAAGCCTACAACGTATTTCGTTCTGCGAAGCTCCAACCAACGACACGTGGGCCCGCGACCACGGCTTCATCTCCTTGCTTGCCCCGGACGGGCTGCATCTGCTCGACTTCAAGTTCAACGGTTGGGGAGAAAAGTTTCCTGCCGACCTTGACAACCAAATCAGCCGAAGGATGGCGAAGCAAGGCATTCTGCAAGGTAAGTACGAGAATCACCTCGACTTCGTGCTCGAAGGCGGCAGCATAGAGAGCGACGGCAAGGGAACTATCCTTACCACGAGCCAATGTCTGCTCGCCCCGCATCGCAACCAGCCGCTCTCGCAGGCACAAATCGAAGCGCGTCTGCTTGCATCGCTCCATGCCAAACGCATCCTTTGGCTCGACCATGGCTATCTTGCAGGCGACGACACCGACAGCCACATCGACACGTTGGCCCGCTTCTGTCCCGACGACACGATTGCCTACGTGCAGTGCCTCGACCCGGGCGATGAACACTTTGAAGCGTTACGACGCATGGAGGCACAGCTAAAGGCGTTCCGCACGCTGGAAGGCAAGCCGTACCGCCTCATCCCGTTGCCTATGGCGAAGGCTGTTCTCGACGGGGACGGGACACGACTTCCTGCTACTTACGCCAACTTCCTCATCATCAATGGAGCCGTCCTGATGCCCACTTACGGCGACCCCGACACGGACCTCAAGGCAGAAGAGCAGCTCCGCAAGGCATTCCCAAAACACGACATCGTCGGCATTGACTGCCGTCCACTCATCACCCAGCATGGCAGCCTGCACTGCTGCACTATGCAATTCCCCATCGAAGCAATATGAAAATAGGTATCATACAACAGAGCTGCACGGCCAGCGTTGCGGAAAACCGCACGAAGCTTGCCACCAGCATTGCCCAGTTGGCACAGCAAGGCGCTCAACTTGTCGTGCTTCAAGAGTTGCACGACAGTCCATACTTCTGTCAGACGGAGGACACGGCCGCATTCCGCTACGCACTTCCCATCCCAGGCGAAGCAACAGACTTCTATGCGAAGACGGCAAGGGAGAATTGCGTCGTGCTCGTCACGAGCCTCTTCGAACGCCGCGCCGCAGGCCTCTACCACAACACGGCGGTCGTCTTCGACAGCGACGGCAACATCGCCGGAATGCACCGCAAGATGCACATCCCCGACGACCCCGCATACTACGAGAAGTTCTACTTCACGCCAGGCGACCTTGGGTTCCACCCCATCCGCACAAGCATCGGTAAGCTTGGCCTACAAGTCTGCTGGGACCAATGGTATCCCGAGGGCGCAAGGCTCATGGCTTTGCAGGGAGCAGACCTTCTCATCTACCCCACCGCCATAGGTTTCGAGAGTACGGACACTCCGGAAGAACAGCAGCGGCAGCGCGAGGCCTGGATAACCATTCAACGCAGTCATGCCATTGCCAACGGCATCCCGGTGGTCGCAGTCAACCGTGTCGGCCTTGAACCCGACCCAAGCGGTGCGACAGGCGGCATACAGTTCTGGGGCAATTCCTTCGTGGCAGGCCCACAGGGCGAAATCCTCTATCAGGCAAGCCAAACGGAAGAAGAGACTGCCATCGTGGAAGTTGACCTTGGGCGCACAGAAAGCGTCCGCCAATGGTGGCCCTTCCTCCGCGACAGGCGCATCGATGCCTACAGCGACCTCACGCGTCGCTTCATCGACTGAAAGGCTCTTCCCACACGCGTGGAATACAGATAATGTAGAAGGAAAATTCGTCGCTCCGAAACAAGGCACACCTAATTGCAAATAATGCTTAACCATTATGGCCATAATGCTTAACCTTTATTGCAATAATGGTTAACCTTTATTGCAAACGTCAAAATAGTAAATCGTAAATCCTCAAATAGTAAATAGGAAAGATGTCCAGCACACTCAGGTTTCAGATTGTAGGCGAGGCGTTCACCAAAAAGCCCGTCAAGATAGACAACCGCAAGGAGCGCCCCAGCGAGTTCTTTGCTAAATATGTCTTCACCCGCCAGAAGATGTCGCAATACCTACCCGTCGAGGTTTATAAGAAGATGTGCGACGTCATCGACGGCAATGCGACACTCGACATGGCAACTGCCGACGCCGTGGCCGAAGGCATGAAGAAATGGGCGATGGAACTTGGCGCGACGCATTGCACCCACTGGTTCCAGCCCCTCACCGAAGGCACGGCCGAGAAGCACGACGGCTTCGTGGAGCACGACGGCAAAGGGGGCATGATAGAAGAGTTCACTGGCAAACAGCTCGTGCAGCAGGAGCCGGACGCCAGCTCGTTCCCCAGCGGCGGCATCCGCAGCACGTTCGAAGCGCGTGGCTACAGTGCCTGGGACCCCACAAGTCCTGTCTTCGTCTTCGGCGACACCCTGATGATTCCCACCATCTTCATCTCCTATACGGGCGAAGCGCTCGACTACAAGGCACCGCTCAAGAAGTCGCTCAAGGCGGTTGACAAGGCTGCGACGGCCGTGGCACGCCTTTTCTATCCCGACGTGACACGTGTGGTCAGCAATCTTGGATGGGAGCAGGAGTATTTTCTTGTCGATGAGGGACTCTATGCGGCGCGCCCCGACCTGTTGATGACCGGGCGTACCCTGCTCGGACACGACAGCGCAAAGAACCAGCAGATGGACGACCATTACTTTGGCTCCATTCCTATGCGTGTGGCAGCCTTCATGAAAGACCTCGAAGTGCGTGCCTTGGAGCTTGGCATCCCGTGCAAGACCAGGCACAACGAAGTGGCGCCCAACCAGTATGAGCTGGCTCCTATATACGAGGAAACGAACCTCGCCGTTGACCACAACATGCTCATCATGAGCCTGATGAAGCGGACAGCCCGCAAGCACGGCTTCCGTTGTCTGCTCCACGAAAAGCCCTTCGCTGGCATCAACGGCAGCGGCAAGCATTGCAACTGGAGCCTCGCCACGGACACCGGCGTGCTGCTCCACGGTCCGGGCAAGACACCGCTCGACAACCTGCGCTTCGTGACGTTCATCGTCGAGTCGCTCATGGCCGTTTATCGCCATAACGGACTGCTCAAAGCCTCCATCATCAGTGCCACCAACGTGCATCGCCTCGGTGCATCCGAAGCGCCGCCTGCCATCGTGTCGAGTTTCCTGGGCAAGCAACTGAGCGACCTGCTCGAACACCTCGAAACGAGTACCGACGACGAAGCAAAGCTCGACGGCCGCAGGGAAAGTCAACTCATCAACCTTTCGGGCAAGCAGACACTCAGCCTCGACATTCCGCAAATAC
>CAMKTM010000006.1 GCA_946415695.1 uncultured Prevotellaceae bacterium
TTCAATAAGAGCGTGCCTCGATGACAATAAGAGCGTGCCTCGATCCCCATCGAGGCACGCCTTGTTTTTTTCAGGCCACCAGCCTTACCCAGGTAAAAAAGAAGGCACTTTCCGCAGAACTCACATCGAAGAAGGAAGGCCTCAAAGGCAAAACAGACGGCATAAAAGTTAATCAAACATAATAATTGACGTCATTTGGTGTTTAATTCCGCAAAAAGATGTACCTTTGCACGGAATATAAACACCTTATTTATATATATAAGTTTAGGAAATGAGACATTTTAGACTTGTCGATAACCTGATGGGGTGGCTTTCCTTTGCCATTGCAGCCTACGTCTATTGCAGCACTGTAGAGCCCACAGCCAGCTTCTGGGACTGCCCCGAGTTCATCACCACGGCATACAAGCTGGAAGTCGGGCACCCGCCTGGGGCACCGTTCTTCATGCTGACGGCCAACCTCTTCACGCAGTTCGTCAGCGACCCGACAAAGGTGGCGCTGATGGTCAACATGATGAGCGCACTCTTCAGCGCCGCCTGCATCATGTTCCTCTTCTGGAGCATCAGCCATCTGGCACGCAAGCTGGTGGGCGAGAACGGCAGAGTTCAGAACCTGGCACAACTCATTACGGTCGAGGCAAGTGCACTGACAGGCGCCCTGGTCTATACCTTCAGCGACACCTTCTGGTTCAGCGCCGTAGAGGGCGAAGTGTATGCCTACAGTAGCCTGTTCACGGCCGTCGTCTTCTGGCTCATGCTCAAGTGGGAAGACCATGCCGACGAGCCGGGCAGCGACCGTTGGCTCATCCTCATCGCCTACCTGACAGGCCTCTCCATCGGCGTCCACCTGCTGAACCTGCTCTGCCTGCCCGCCCTCGTGCTCATCTTCTACTATCGGAAAGTGAAGAATGCCACCATGAAGGGCGCACTCCTATGGCTGGCAGGAAGCGCCTTGCTCATCGTGGCAGTGCTCTACGGCATCATCCCCGGCATCGTGAAGGTAGGCGGCTGGTTCGAGCTCCTCTTCGTCAACACCCTGAGCATGCCCTTCAACACCGGCGTCATCGTGTACATCGCCCTGCTGGTCGGCATCGTGCTTTGGAGCATTTGGGAAACGATTAAGCAGAAGAGCCGCGTCCGCATGGACGTCTCCTACATGCTGAGCGTAGGCATGCTGGGCATCCCGTTCTATGGTTACGGCTGGACAAGCATCGCCTGCGGCGTCATCATGCTCGGCCTGCTCTATCTTGCCCTGCAGTGGAAGCGCGACGGCAAAAATATCGTGTCAGCCCGACTGATGAACACCTCACTGCTCTGTATGCTGATGATAATGATAGGCTACAGCTCATACGCCGTCATCGTCATCCGCAGCTCTGCCAATACACCGATGGACCAGAACTCGCCCGAGGACATCTTCACGCTGGGCACCTACCTGAGCCGCGAACAGTACGGCGAACGCCCCTTGCTCTACGGACCTGCCTACACAAGCCAAGTGCTGCTCAAGCCCGATGGCAACTACTGCGTGCCCGTCAGCAAACAAGGAGCTCCCGTCTATCAGCGCAAAGAGAAACAGACGCCCGACGAGCCCGACCACTACGAGATACAACGCTACAAGACGGACTACGTCTATCAGCAGAACATGTTCTTCCCCCGCATGTACAGCGAGGCACATAGCGGAGCCTACGAGAGCTGGATGGGAGGGGTGAAGGGAACCGTCAAGACATACGAACGCTGCGGCGAAATGGTGCAGATAAAGACACCCACACAGCTCGAGAACCTCCGCTTCTTCCTCAGCTATCAAGTCAACTTCATGTACTGGCGATACTTCATGTGGAACTTCGCAGGCCGACAGAACGACCAGCAAGGCAACGGAGAATGGGAGCACGGCAACTGGATAACCGGCTTCTCCTTCCTCGACAACATGCGCCTCGGCGACCAAAGCAAACTGCCAAGCGAACTGCGAGAGAACAAGGGACGCAACGTCTTCTACTGCCTGCCGCTCCTGCTCGGCCTCATCGGCCTGCTGTGGCAGCTCTTCAAGAACGACGAAAAGAACCAGGGCGAAGGCGAAAAACAATTCGGCATCGTCTTCTTCCTCTTCTTCATGACAGGCCTCGCCATCGTGCTCTACCTCAACCAGACACCGATGCAGCCCCGCGAACGCGACTACGCCTACGCCGGCTCCTTCTACGCTTATTCCATTTGGGTAGGCCTCGGCGTGGCTGGCATCGCATACTACCTGCAGAAACTGCTCAAGAACGAGACCGTCTGCGCCGCGCTCTGCTGCCTTTGCATCCTTGTGCCCATCCAGATGGCGGGCCAGACGTGGGACGACCACGACCGCAGCGGCCGCTACACCTGTCGCGACTTCGGCCGCAACTACCTTGAGTCACTACAAAAAGAGAACTTCCCCATCATCTATACCAACGGCGACAACGACACCTTCCCCCTCTGGTATGCCCAGGAGACGGAAGGCTTCCGCACCGACGCCCGCGTCTGCAACCTCTCATACCTGCAGACCGACTGGTACATCGACCAGATGAAACGTCCGGCCTACGACTCGCCTGCCGTGCCCATCCACTGGAGCCGACTGCAATACGTGGCAGGCACTCGCGAAGGCGTCACCGTCCGGCCTGGCACACTGGAACGCCTCGTCGAATCCTACAAGGACGACCCACAGACGCTCCACGAACTTCTGGGCGACGACCCATTCGAGCTTAAGAGCATCATCGACAACTGGGTGCTCAACGATAATCCCGACCTGCGCTTCATCCCGACCGACAGCATTGTCCTCACCATCGATAAGGAAGCTGTTCGCCGCAGCGGCATGATGATGGCTGCGGACAGCATCCCCGACAAGATGCACATCAGCCTCAAGGGAAAACGTGCCGTCTATAAGAGCGAGATGATGATGTACGAGATGATTGCCCAATGCAATTGGGAACGTCCCATTTACATGGCTATGACGGTAGGCCCCGAGAACAAAGCCACCGTACAGGACTTCTTCGTGCAGGAAGGTCTTGCCTACCGCATCACGCCCTTCAACACGAAGAAGAGCGGCAAGGACATCGACACAGAAAAGATGTACGAGAACCTGATGACGCGCTTTGCCTTCGGCGGCATAGACCAGCCCGGCCTGTACCTCGACGAGACCGTCATGCGCATGTGCAGCACGCATCGCCGCATCTTCTCCCAACTGGCTTCGCGACTTGTCCAGGAAGGCAAGCTCGAGAAGGCAGCCCGCGTCGTAGCTAAGGCTGAGAAGGCCATACCGCCTACCACGGTACCTCACAGCTTTGCCAGCGGTTCGCTGGAACTGGCCCGCGTCTGGAACGCTGTCGGAGGAAAGAAAGAAGCTTGCGACATTGCCTACCCCGTTGCCATACAGGCTGCTGAATATCTGGAGTGGTACATGAGCCTGCCCAACAACATCCTGCTCCTCAGCGAAAAGGACTGCATGTACTACCTCTACCAGATGCACACGGCATTGGGTGTCATGGAGAGCGCCGGCAGCGACAAGGCAATGGAAATCACCAAGAAGCTTAACCTCTACAACCAAATGCTCCAGTCCCGCCTCTACGGCAGCGCCGGCGTGGATGCTGCGGAAGAGGACTATGCTGAGGAAGAGTACTACGACGAAGGTGAAGTTGACTCTTTATAGCCCGTTATCGCATTGCGCCGCTAACACGTTAAAGCGTCAAAGCGTCAAACAGTAAAACGTCAAATAGCAAACAGCGTCGTGTTCATCGAGCAACCTCCCCGCATCTTCCGCTGGTTCTATCCTCACGCCCTGTGGCGGATTGACAAGCAAAGGAAAGCGGTATATCTCACGTTCGACGATGGTCCCATTCCAGAGGCGACACCCTTCATCCTCGACACCCTCGACCGCTTCGGAGCAAAGGCCACATTCTTCATGGTTGGCGACAACGCCGCGAAGTATCCGCATCTGCTCGAAGAGGTCCGAAAGCGTGGACACGGCATCGGCAACCACACATTCAACCACCTCTCGGGGGCGCGACACAGACCGTGGACTTATTTGTCGAACGTCAAGAAAGCAAACGACATCCTCCACACCAACCTCTTCCGACCGCCCCACGGATGGATTGGACTGATACAGTATCGCGTCCTGCGGTACTGCGGGCTGAAGGTCGTGATGTGGGACGTCGTGACGCGCGACTACAGCCGCCTCCTCACGGCAGAAGACGTGGTGAACAACGTGAAGCGCTACACCCGCAACGGCAGCATCATCACGCTGCACGACTCGCTGAAGAGCATCGAAAAGCTCAAGCACGCCTTGCCCGAGATACTGACTTGGCTGAAACAGGAAGGATATGAGTTCGGCATTATTAAATAGCAAAGACATCAAAGCCCAGGCATTGCGCTTGGGCTTTGTTCGTTGTGGCCTTGCCAAGGCGGAACCTGTGGCACAGCCGTTTGCCGCCCGCTTCCGCAGATGGTTGGAACTCGGGTTCTGTGCCGATATGGACTACATGCGCCGCGGGGTCGAAATGCGCCTTCAGCCCGACCTCCTCGTGCCAGGCGTACGGACCATTGTCTGCCTTGCCATGAACTTCATGCCGGCTCGCCATCAGCCCGCCATCAGCCTCTATGCACAAGGGCAGGACTATCACGACGTCATGCGGCAAAAGATGCGGCAGCTCATGGAAGCGATGCAGCTCGAAGGTCGTGCGTTCGTCGATACGGCACCCGTGCTGGAGCGCTACTGGGCATGGAAGAGCGGCCTCGGCACCATCACTCCGAAAGGTGGGTTCATCAGCGTGCCGGGATATGGACCGACCGTCTTCCTCGGAGAACTCTTCCTGACGGCAGAAGCAGACTTATATGACAGTCCCCTCGAAAGCCCCCTCTTCGCTCCTCCTTTGGGGGAGTGCTCCATTGCCGCCAAAGCTTCCCTGTCCAGCAAGAATGAGGCACTCCCCCAAAGGGGGAGCGGGGAGGGGGCTTTTGGGGATACCATCTGTCCCGCACTCACCAGCGATGGTCTCGATGCCCGACGCTGCATCAGCTACCAAACCATCGAGCATCGCGGACCGTTGCCCGAAGACTTGCGTCTTGGCACTACATTCTATGGCTGCGACCGCTGCCTGCGTGCAACGCCACAGTTTGCTGAAGCGCACCCCACCTCTGAACCAGCCTTCCAACCATCCGAAGCACTGCTGCAGATGAAGCCCGCTGATTGGCTTGGCCTCACGGAAGAGCAATACCGACGGCTTTTCAAAGGGTCGGCCGTCAAGCGCGCCAAATACGAAGGCCTCATGCGCAACATCAAGCGATGGCTCGGGCAATGAGTTTCTACCCCACTCAACAAGGCTCGTCAGAAAACAAGCCGTGCAATGTTCATTGCATGGTCATGTACTTGCAATTGCATGGTCATGTACTTGCAATTGCACGTACATGTACAAGCAATCAACACCCCTTGCGAAGTAGTGCAAGAAAACGCTCGGTGTCGTAGTTCACGATGAGCTCATCAGGGAATTCCGTCTCTTGAAGGAGCGGCCAGATGAAGCAGTAATTGGCGATGTCGTAACTGATGTGGGCGTCGCTGCTCAGGATGACTGGCACCTCATACTGCTTGCAAAGGCGCAGAATCTCAAGGTTGTTCTTGAGGGCAGTCCCTTTGTTTCGACGGGGATTGAGGCTGCTGTTGTTGATTTCGAGCAAGGTATGCGACTCTTTTGCCGCTATGACTATCGGTTCGAAAAGGAGCTCGGCAGTGCCGTCGCCGGGGTGGGAGATGATGTGCGTCCAGGGGTTGCGGATGGCATTTATCATGCCTCGGGTGTTTTCCTCGATGGTGCCACCCTCCCAGCAAAGGATGTGAATGCCGGCAATGCGGACGTCGAGCTGCTGGTAATAATACTCGTTGAGGTCGAGCGTGCCATTGGTGTCGAGGATGTTGAGCTCAGCGCCAAGCAACAGACGGAGACCGTCGAACTCCCGGGGCACGACATGAAGGTTTCGGAAATAAATGGGGTTGCAAGTCCCGGGAATGCCCGGCGCATGCTCTGTAATGCCAAGGATGTCAAGGTGCTTCTGTTGGGCGGCAGTCACCATTTCCTGCAACGTGCTGTAGGCATGGCCGCTCATGATGGTGTGGGTGTGGACGTCAAGTTTTGGATTAGTGTTCATAGTTCAGAATTTACAGTAAAGGTGTGTCCTTCAAAGGTAATAGAATAGGCATGGAGCATCAGCCTTCCGGCGGGTCGGCCATAGAGTCGGTCGCCCACGATGGGGTTGTTGAGGCCGAGGGGATGGGCACAGTGGACGCGAAGCTGATGGGTGCGGCCTGTTATCGGCTTGAGCTCGAGCAAAGCATGTCCATCTTTGTTTACCAGCACCTTGTAATGGGTCTGTGCCGGCTTGCCGTGCTTATGGTCAACCATCTGGCGGGGACGGTCATCTATGTCGGGACGCAGAGGCAGGCAGATGTCGCCTTCTGAGCCGACCGGCATCTCATGTTCCAGCAAGGCATGATAAACCTTGTGAATGCGACGATGCAGGAAGAGTTCTTGCAGCTCGTGATACTTCTCCTCGTTGAGAGCGACGAGCATCAGACCGCTTGTATCCATGTCCAGACGATGCACAATAAGTGGCCCTTTTGCCGATGGAATGGCACTTTTTATAGCTTCTTGCACACTGGGCTGACCTTCTTTTCCTGGCACGGAAAGCATTCCCGCAGGCTTGCTCACGACAGCCAACGCACTATCCTGATATATGATATGTAGCTGGGAAAGGAGCTTCTCGTGGTCGGGAAGCAAAGGGTTTGGCTCCACGTTGAGCCCGCGAAGCATGTGGCGAAGGATAGGGCGGCACTTGCTGTTGCAAGCAGGATAGAAGTGTCCGTCGTGCCGTATCACGTCGGTTGGCGAAGCTCCCACCCAGAACTCTGCCATGCAAATGGGGCGAAAGCCTTCTGCGTATGCCGCTTGCAGAAGCTTCGGAGCACAACACTCCCCTGCCCCGGAAGGCGGCATGGCAGGGGAAAAGAGCTCGGGCAAAGTCTTTGTCTCGCCCAATGCGTTGAGGAAAACGAACTGCCGGAAAAGCCATTGCTGCAAGGCAACGCTGCGCTCACGACGTTCCCTTTGCAGAAGTTCCATCTGCTGGCGGCGTACGCGAAGCACTGCCTCGTCGGCAAAGACACGCTCCTCCCAAGCCTGTTTCAACCTTCGATACTCGGCCTTGTCATGTTGGCTCTCGCGGATA
Organism: uncultured Prevotellaceae bacterium; assembly: GCA_946415695.1. Lineage (GTDB taxonomy): Bacteria > Bacteroidota > Bacteroidia > Bacteroidales > Bacteroidaceae > Physcousia. Next base: position 7,225 of record CAMKTM010000006.1, read on the forward strand.
AGCTTTTGACAAATTTCGCCCATTTCATCGGGGGAAATGGTCTTCCGAAGAGCGTCACGTCTTGTCTTCCTCTGCTGCATTTCTTTCTTGTAGGCAGCAAGCTCTGTCTCCATCTGAACTCGCAAGGGACTCTGCTCTAAAGGCAAAGAGTCTATCCTTCGATTGATGGCGCTAATGGCGGCCTCTTCCTTCTGAAAGTAACAGTCGGGCGCCATGAGGTCGAACACTGGCGGCACGAAGTATTCATGTTGGGTCTTGCCGTCGAGCGTACCCGAAAAGGCTGCGAGGAAACCCCATTCATCGACCATTGAGCATTGACCATTCTCCCTTTTCACGATGAGTACGCCAAACATCTTGCCTTTGGAGACCTCCTCGCTCCACTCTTGCCGTTGATTAACATAGCGTCGCACCTCGTCGGCTGCGGCGACACAAAACGGATGAGGCTCGTAAGCGAAAGGATATGTGAACAGATCAGGGGCTGACAATCCTTTTACTGAAGCAGGAAGGGGATGAACCGTTACAGCCATAGCACGCCCTCCGGTCCTTGGTTAAAAAGCAAATCGACGATACTGAGGTCGGGCAAGAAGCCGTGACGAGATGCGAAGACTTGGTAGTAGGGGAGGCCAAAGACCCTCTCTAACTCCCCCTTAAAGGGGGAGAATTTAGTCGCAAGGAGTTCCCTCCCTTTAAGGGAGGGTTGGGGAGGGTCTGTTGTTCTTTTAACAGGCTTCTCGATGTCGAGCAGCGAGGCGACCAACGCCATGAGATCTTCATTGAAGTCCGCCAGAAACTCCCACTTCTTTTCATAAAAAGGAGCGAAGTCATCGGCATAATACTCAAAGAAAGGCGACTGCCTGTAGCTGCTCTCGAGTGCCATCCAATGTTGATGCCGCCAGTTGCCATGGTCGCTGATGCGAATGTCCTTCATCGCCGTCTTGCCCTCCGTCTTGACGACGGGAATAGTGAGGGCAAGCGCACCGTTTGGGCTGTCTATCCAGCAACGGTTGCGAAGCGTCTGCTTCTCAAAGTGGTCGCAGACCTCAAGCTGCACCTCTTTGGCACGATGGTAGGCACGATAGTGGGAAATCGGCGCAAGATAACAGCACGGCAGTACCATTGAACATTGACAATTGAAACATTGACCGTTTCTCCCCCTTAAGGGGGTTGGGGGGCTTTACTTGATGTTATCAACAAGCGAGAACAGTCGGCTCCAACGAATGTGGTGCCCGCTGAACCAAGGACGGTCAACGTCTGTGCTAAGCCAGATGAAGATGGGTTTGCCCACGATGTGGTCTTCCGGGACGAAGCCCCAGTAGCGCGAGTCGGCAGAGCAGTGGCGGTTGTCGCCCTGCATCCAGTAGTAGTCCATCTTGAAGGTATATTCCGTTGCCTTCTTCCCGTTGATGAAGATGTCGCCTTCGGGTGTCACCTTCAGGTCGTTGCCTTCATAGACGCGGATGGGGCGTTCGTAGATGGCGATGTTCTCTATCGAAAGCTCAATGCTTTTGCCCTTCTTTGGAATCCAGATGGGACCATAGTTGTCGCACGTCCAGCCGGTATAGGCATTCTGCGGATAAAGGCTTTCGGTGTCGTGGTTTTCGATAGGTGTGACGCTTGCCACGTACTCGGTATGCGCTTCCAAAGCCTTTTTAGCCTCAGCCGTCAGTGGGATGCTGCCTGTATGGTACATGTCCTGGACGTCTTTCATGCTCAAGCCGAGCTCATAGATCAGTTCATCGGGCAAGTAGTTATTTCGCAAATCGACATGATAGTTGAACTGCACGTTCTTTGGTGCAGGGTTCTTCTTGCCGTCGAGATAGACGACGCGGTTGCGTATCTCGAGCATCTGGCCGGGCAGGCCGATGCAGCGCTTCACGTAGTTTTCGCGCCTATCGACTGGCCGCCAACCCACTTCGCCGAAGTCTTGAGAGTTGAGGCGAACATATTGTCTTCCCAAATCATAGATGGTGGTATAGTATTGGCGTTGCTGGAGCGGCGTCATGCCTTCGGGCTGTGGCACTGTTCCTGTTTGCTGCTGATAGAGTTGTGCTCCGATGCCGTAGCACATTGCGTAGTATTCTGTCTGATAGTGCGGGTTGCTGACGATGCTGTCGCCAGCGGGATAGTTGAAGACGACGATGTCGTTGAGCGTGATGGGCTTGGGAGTGACGCGCTTGTACTCCCATTGCGGCCATTCGATGTAGCTCTTTCCGCCGAAGGGAAGCGTGTGCTGGCAGAGGGGCATGTGCAGGGGTGTCTGCGGCACACGCGGGCCGTAGCTCATCTTGCTGACGAGCAGATAGTCGCCCACCAGCAGGCTTTTCTCGAGAGAACTCGATGGAATGGTGTAATTTTGAAAGAAGTAGATGTTGACGAAATAGACGGCGACGAGTGCAAAGACGATGGCATCGACCCAGCTCATCACGGTCCTGACGACGGGATTCTCTGTTTCCTTCCACCATGTCCATGGGATTCGGTGTGTGATGTAAGCGTCGAAGATGAATGGTACGGCGATGATGCCCCACCAGGCTCCTACCCAGTAGAGGAAAGCGAGGAAGAGGACGATGGCAATGAGGGCTTTCGCCCAATCGGTTTTTGTGGCTTTGTATCTTTTCTTTTGCTTCATGGTTTTGATGGGAATTGTGGGAGTTATGGTAAATTTGGGAGTTAAGGGTTAGAACTTGAAGAGGTCGTCCATTGTGAGCAGGCCAGCGTGTTCTTTCGTGTATTCTGCTGCGAGGACGGCGCCAAGGGCAAAGCCGCGGCGGCTGTGGGCGTCGTGGGTGATGGTAATCATGTCCTCCGGCGAGTCGTAGGTGATGCTGTGTATGCCTGGCACTTCTGCTCGGCGTATGTCGTCGATGCGGAGCACGCCGGGCTTTGTCTCGTGGAGTCCCCATCGCTCCTTGCGGTCGAGGTTCTCCACGATTTGTTCTGCCAGGGTGATGGCTGTGCCGGAGGGAGCGTCGAGTTTGTGGACATGGTGTGTCTCGACGAGGTTCACGTCGTACTGCTCGAAGCGGTTCATAATCTTTGCCAGATAGGTGTTGACGGCGCCGAAGATGGCGACGCCCACGCTGAAGTTACTTGCCCAGAAGAGTGTCTTGCCGTCCTGGCAGGCCTGCCTGACGTCGTCGCCGTGTTCCTTCATCCATCCTGTGCTTCCGCTGACGACTTTCACGCCAGCCTTCCAGGCTTTGAGGTAGTTGTCGTATGCCGTCCAGGGCGTTGTGAACTCGATGGCGACGTCGGCGCTGGCGAACGCCGGGCTATCGAACTCTTCCTGATTGTCGATGTCGATGGTGCTGACGATCTCGTGACCACGGGAAAGGGCTATTTCCTCTATCATACGGCCCATCTTGCCGTACCCTATGAGTGCGATTTTCATGTCTTATCTAATAATTTTCTTGCAAAAGTACTGCTTTTCGCGCGATTTTCCGTACTTTTGTTTCACAAAATAAGTTAATGGAGCCAAAATAAGGATGGAAAGGCTGCTACACTACGTCTGGAAGCACAAGATATTGCCTCTGAAGCCGCTCACCACGGAGGACGGGCAGACGCTTGAGGTCATCGACCCCGGACTGCACAACCACGACCAGGGTCCCGACTTCTTCAATGCGAAGATTCGGCTGGGCGGTGTGGTCTGGGCAGGCAATGTCGAGGTGCATCAGCGCTCGTCGGACTGGTACCGTCACAGTCACGACAGCGATGCTGCCTACAACAGTGTCATCCTGCACGTCGTGGGTGAGGTGGACGGTGCGGTGAGGACACAGGAGGGAAAGACGCTGCCACAGGTCCGGCTCGACATTCCCGAGAGCATCTTGCAGAGTTACGAAGAGCTCTGCCGGACAGAGGATTATCCGCGTTGTCACCGCATAATTTCCTCCATTCCATCGATAAAAGTGCATCAGTGGATGGACGCTTTGCTCGTGGAGAGACTGAAGGAGCGGTCGGAGAAAGTGGGCGAGCGTGCAGGCAGGACGGGCGGCGACTGGGAACGCGCCACGTTCGTGACGCTGAGCCGCAGTTTCGGCTTCGGTCTCAACGGCGACGCCTTCGAGCGTTGGGCCATGCGAATCCCCCTCTCAGCCGCAGGCAAACACCGCGACGACCGCTTTCAGATAGAAGCACTCTTCCTGGGGATGGCTGGCCTCATCAACGACGTGCGGAACGTCAGAAACGAACAGGAAATGTTGCGGCTCCAGCAGGAGTTCGACTTCCTCCGACACAAATTCAGCCTGGGCGAAACGATGCGGAGGGAGGACTGGCGGTTCCTGCGGACACGCCCCGGCAACTTCCCCTCGACGCGCATCCTGCAAATCGCAGAACTCTACCACAGCGGACGGGCGCAGATGAGCCGCCTGCTGGAGGCGAAGAGCGTGGAGGAGCTGCAAGGATGCCTCGCCGTGAAGGGCATGACGGCAGCCAGCAGCCGCCTGCTTGTCATCAACACGGTGGTTCCACTGTTGTTCGCCTACGGCCGCCACACCAGCAACGAAGACATCTGCCAGCGCGCTGTCCGGCTCCTGGAGACTTTGCCGGCAGAGAACAACTACATCCTCCGCCAGTGGCAGGACTGCGGCCTGAAGGTCACGACAGCAGCCGACAGCCAAGCCCTCATACAGCTCAAGCGACAATACTGCGACCGCATCGACTGCCTCCGGTGCAGGTTTGGATACGAATACCTGAGTCGCAGCAACAGATGCGGCACACCGGGTTGATTGCTTATACATGTACAAGCAATTGCTTATACATGTACGTGCAATTGCTTGTACATGTAGAAGCAAAGAACGAGGCACGCCACGTCGTGCAATGAGCCACTTGAAACGAAACAATAAAACTGCCGTTGCAGAGTAAAACCATACGTTATGAACTACGCTTACGAACTGAAGATGAAGGTGCGCGACTACGAGTGCGACCTCGAAGGCATCGTCAACAATGCCAACTACCAGCACTACATGGAGCACACGCGCCACGAGTTCCTGCTCGCGGCGGGCATCAGCTTCGCCGAGATGCTGGAGCAGAACATCGTGTCCGTCGTGGCACGCATCACAATCGACTTCAAGACGCCGCTCCGCAGCCGCGACGAATTCCTCTCCTGCCTCAACATCAAGCAGGAAGGCATCCGCTACGTCTTCCATCAGGACATCTTCCGCGCCAGCGACATGAAACTGGCAGCACGGGGGAAAGTCGATGTCGTCTGCCTCGTCGATGGCAAGCTGAGCCGCTGCCCAGAACTGGAAGAGAAACTCGGCCTCCTCTGAATCTCCCCCTAAAGGGAGAGACTTAGCCCTTCCCTTTAGGGGAGGGTTGGGAGAAGCTCAAATTGATTAGAACTATGACCGAACAGGAAACCCTATACATGATGGCCTTGACGCAGGTGCCATCGCTGAGCCTGACAAACCTGCATCAACTGATTGAAGATCTGGGGACAGCAACGGCCATCTACGAGAACCGGAAGGACCTGAGTGGGCAGCTGCCTTTTGCCTCGAAGAACGCCCTCGACGCACTGGCCACGATGGAAAGCCATCTGGCACGAGCCGAAGCGGAACTGGCGTTCTGCCAGAAAGGGAAAGTGCAATGTCTGGGCATGGGCGACGAGGCTTATCCCCAACGCCTGAAGGACTGCCCCGATGCGCCGATAGTGCTCTACTACCGCGGCACCGCCAATCTCAACACGCAGCACATCGTCAGCATGGTCGGCACACGACAGATCACCCCCTACGGCAAAGACCTCTGCCGCTCGTTCGTGCGCGACCTGAAACAGGTCTGTCCCGACGCCGTGGTGGTGAGCGGTCTGGCATACGGCGTGGACGTGCATTGCCATCGGGCAGCCCTCTCCGAAGGGCTCGAAACGGTCGGCGTACTGGCCCACGGGCTCGACCAGATCTATCCGCGCCTCCACCGAGAGACCGCAACGCAAATGGTCGGCCAAGGCGGCCTGCTGACCGAGTACATGTCGAAAACCATCATCGACAAAAGGAACTTCGTGCAGCGCAACCGCATCGTGGCAGGAATGGCAGACGCCGTCATCGTGGTGGAAAGCGCTGCAAGGGGCGGTTCGCTCATCACCGCCGACATCGCACAAACCTACAACAGGCAGGTGTGGGCCTGCCCGGGGCGCGTCTTCGACAACTACTCGTCGGGCTGCAACAAACTCATCGCCTCGAACAACGCCTCACTGCTGAACAGCGCCGAAGACTTCTGCCTCGCAATGGGATGGACCAACGACGTGCAGCACCGGAAACAACTCTCCGAAGGCATACAGCAAGAACTCTTCGCCAACAACTTCACAGACGAGGAACAACTTGTCCTACAAGCTCTTGCACGGGACGACAGCAAGCAAATCAACGTCCTCGCCGTCGAGACAAACATCCCCGTCGGCCAACTCTCCAGCCTCCTCTTTTCGCTCGAAATGAAAGGAGCAGTGCAAATGCTCGTCGGAGGCAAGTACAAATTGATGCGATAAGCACAAATCGAAACGAAGAATAGAACAGGAAAACGACACTCAGCACATCAAAGGAGGGAGAAAAATCTGCAAAGACATGAAAATATCCTGCAAAAATTTTGCAGTTTGAAAAAATAATCCTACCTTTGCATTCGGTTAAACATAAAACGGAAAAAGAATGAGGGTTCCGACTTGGACGGTTGGGATTCTTCTTTTTTTTAGTGTTTCTCCGAACAAGAATAAGCAAATATATAATATAGATAATGTATAACTAATAACTAATATAAATGGCTTATATGACACAAAAAGGCTACGACGAGCTCGTAGCCAAACTGCAGCACATGGAGAGCATCGACCGCCCTGCCGCAAGTGCTGCCATCGCAGAGGCACGCGACAAGGGCGACCTCTCGGAGAACGCAGAATACGACGCTGCAAAGGAATGGCAAGGCAAACTGGAAACCGAGATTGCCATACTCAAGAAAACCATCATCGAGGCTAAAATCATCGACACCACACACCTCGACACCAGCACGGTGCAGATACTTTCCACCGTCGAACTGCGCAACGTGAAGAACAAAATGACAATGAAATACACCATTGTCAGCGCCACAGAGGCAGACCTGCGCAGCGGCAAGATAAGCGTGGAAACGCCCATTGCCAAAGGCTTGCTCGGGAAAAAGGTGGGCGACATCGCAGAAATCAAAGTGCCGCAGGGAACCGTTCAGCTCGAAGTGGTAAGCATCAAGTTCGACTAAATGAAGTGATTCGTCAAATCGAAATTGACCATCCAACAAATCGTAAATCGAAAATCGTCAAATCGCAAATAACTATGGCTAGCATCTTTTCCCGTATCGTAGCAGGCGAAATACCCAGCTACAAAATAGCCGAGGACGAACACTACTATGCCTTCCTCGACATCAGCCCCTTGCAGAAAGGACATACCCTCGTGATTCCCAAGCGAGAAGTAGATTATATCTTCGACCTCGAAGACGACGAACTGGCCGGACTCCAAGTTTTTGCCAAGAAGGTGGCCCGCGCCATCAAGAAGGCCATCCCCTGCGTCAAAGTCGGACAGTGCGTGCTCGGGCTCGAAGTGCCACACGCCCACATCCACCTCGTGCCCATGCAATCGGAGGCCGACATGCGGTTCACCAACCCACACCTCCAGCTCACGCCCGAGGAGTTCGAGCAGATAGCAGAAAGCATCCGCAAAGCATTTTAATTAACAAACCGTCGTCATCACGTCATCACGCCATAACGTCATAACGAAAAACCCTAATAATAAAACATCATGAAAGCAAGACTTATCACAGCCGTCGCATTGCTCAGCATCGCGCTCGGCATACAGGCACAGAAACATGAATTCGGCAACTGGAAACGCTACGCTAACGCCAACAAAGAGCTTGGTGCGCCTCAGAAGGGCGAAAAGCGCGTCGTCCTCATGGGAAACTCCATCACCGACGGCTGGCCACGCACGCGACCTGAGTTCTTCAAGGACAACAACCTCATCGGCCGCGGCATAGGCGGACAGACTTCCTACCAGTTCCTGCTACGCTTCCGCGAGGACGTCATCAACCTGCAGCCGAAGGTCGTTGTCATCAACTACGGCACAAACGACATCGCAGAGAACACCGGAGAATACAACGAGGACTTGACTTACGGCAATGTCCTCTCGATGGTAGAGCTGGCACGCTACCACAAGTGCAAGGTCATCCTGACCAGTTGCCTGCCCGCCGGCGGCTTCAGTTGGCGTCCGGCCATCACCGACAGCATGGACAAGATTCGCAGCCTCAACGCCCGCGTCAAGGCTTATGCCGAAGCTAACAAGATTCCATACGTCGATTACTTCAGCGCAATGGTCAACGACGAAGGCACTGCCATGAAGGCAGAGCTGGCCAACGACAACCCCGGAGTGCACCCCAACGCCGCAGGCTATGCCGTCATGGAAGGCCTGCTGCTGCCTGTCATTCAGAAACTGCGCTAAGAACAGTCATGGCCGACAACAAGTATTGCCTCATTCTTGCAGGAGGCAACGGCAGCCGTCTCTGGCCCATCAGCCGCACCGTCAAGCCCAAACAGTTCCTCGACCTCTTCGGGACAGGACGAACCCTGCTGCAACAGACCTACGACCGCATCGCCAAGTTCATCGACCCGGAGCACATCTACGTCAGCACTAACGTGGCTTACCTGCCACTCGTGTATGAACAGTTGCCCGAAGTGGACGACTTGCACATCCTTGAGGAACCGCTGCGCCGAGGCACGCTGGCCGCCGTGGCATGGGGCTCGGTGTTCATTGCAAAGCAGAACCCGCAGTCAACGCTCTTCGTCACACCTGCCGACCAGCTTGTCCTCAACGAGGAACAGTTCCGGCAGGACGTGCTCGACGGACTGGAATTCGTAAGCGAAAACGACAGGCTCCTCGTCATGGGCATCACGCCGTCGCGCCCCGAAACAGGCTACGGCTACATCCAAACGGACGACGACAAACCGCTCTGTCACGACATCTTCCCCGTGAAGTCTTTCACCGAGAAACCGAACGACGAGTTCGCCAACATCTTCATGCAGGAAGGCAACTTCCTTTGGAACACCGGTTTGCTGTGCTTCAGCACACGGGTCATGCTGGACAATCTCTTCATGCTCGTGCCCGAATACCGTGTAGAGATACCTCGCATGATGGCAGAGGCAGAGAGTGCCGACCCGAAACTGGTGCCCGAGAGCTTTAACGTGCTGCCCAACTACAACATGGACGTCAGCATCCTGGAACGAAGCGAACACGTCTTTGTGCAGCGCGGCCACTTCGGCTGGGCAGACATCGGCACGTGGGCAAGCATCGGAAAGGACGTCCCGAGCGACAGCGAAGGGAATGTCCTGCTCGACACCAATGCCTACCTCTACGACTGCTCGGGCAACATCATCCGCCTGCCAAGCGGCCACACAGCTGTCGTCAAAGGGCTGAAGGACTTTGTCATTGCCGAGGAAGGAGAGTTCCTGATGATTTGCCCGCGCCAAGACGTTGCAGCGATGCGCCGCATGCACACCGACACGAAGTTCGGCGAACCGAAAAGCTAATTAACGTATAACGTTAGTTCGACGAAATCATCATTGGGATGATTCTGACGAGGCACGCTCTTATTTCAATAAAGGCACGCTCTTATCTCAATAAAGGCACGCTCTTATTTCAATAAAGGCGTGCCTCGTTTTTTGGAACGACGTGCGACGACTCCTTTTCCGTCGCTCCGCCTGCGCCTGACCGAAGGGAAGAACTTACGTTAATTACTAACTAAAAGTGGTTAGAGGTTAAAGATTAGAGGTTAGAGGATTGTTTTGGATGCTGATTAAAGTCCAAAAGTATTCTCTAACCTCTAATTTCTAACCACTAACCTCCAACCACTAAGAATCTTGTATCGACCAAGCACTGCGCACAGGCTTGTCATCCCTTATAATGTCTTCTGTCCAATTGGGTTCGTTGAAGAATTCATTGGAGCAGAAGACATGTAGTTTATAGAACTTCGTCAGATTGAGACGAAGTTCTGTTGTTATTGCGGGCTTCAGGGAGAAAGGCTTATCCTGTTTCCAAGCGATGGCTTGGATGCAGAGGTGCTCAAGGTCGTTGACCTGGGAGCGGTCGAAAGCCTCGACGAAGAGCTTGCTGTTGGGTTCCAGAACGCCACAGAAGCGCAGCCGCCAACTGGCACCCTCTGCGCTGAGCAGCGACACTTGCATGTAGTAGTTGCTGTCGTTCACGAGGTACGACTCGAAGCCCGTTGTAGAGATTTCCTTCACTTCGTCGGGCAGGAAAGACAGATAGAGGTTGAGCCGCTCGCCTTCCCGCCTTTCGAGGGGCTTCGGCTTGAAGGTGACAGGCTTCTCCTCAGGCTCCTCCTGTTCCCTTGATTGTTGGGGAGAACCCGAGAGCGGCTTCTTTCGCTCCAACGTGTTCACCTTGCCAATATCGTAATCCTCATTGCCGACGACCACAACGTCCTGCATTAGCATCGGTATCTCGAACCCGTCCTCGTCCTCCACGAGGACAATGTTCTTGCCTTGGAAGCCACTTACTCTGCCCCCTCCCACCTCGGAGAGGAAGCGCACCTGATCGCCTATTTTCATCGTTTTGTCGTCTTGTTTCGCCTGCAAAGGTATGAAGAAAGAATCAAAACACCAAAGAATAAGTGTTAAAAACGCCTTGCCCTGCGAACACATTCGCACGGCATGTTGTTTGCTGCATCACGACGCAGCAAAAGACATGCTGTGCCGCGTCATAATGAGAGGCTTACCTTACAGTTGGCTGGCGGCCTTGTCGATGTCCTTTATCCAGTCTGTGCCTTTGGCGGCAATGCGGCCATCGGGTGTAACAAGGATGAAGTAAGGCAACTCCCTTATGCCCCATTCCTGAACAAGAGGACTGGAGAGGCAGCGAAAGTCGCAGTAGCTTAGAAAATCAATGCTGTCGCGCGTCTCGAGCCGAGTGAGCAATGTCTCGTCGGTTTCCAGCGAATAGCTGATGAGTTCGATGCTCTTGCCCTTTCCTTTCAGTTCGCGACGCAGACGTCTGGCACGATAAATGGCGTTCATGCTGCCGCCTTTCCAATTTGCCCAGAAAGCGAAGAGCAGCAGTTTGTTCTTATAGTCAGCACGTTTGATGGTTCGTTTCTCCGATCCGTTCCCACCATGATTTGGGAGAAGGGTGAGGGAGAAGTCGGGCAAAGGGTTGCCGACGCGCAGCTTTCCGATGGCGCGGACGTGGGTGGAGAGCTTGGAGAGTGCGATGTCATCGGGGCAGGCGCGGCAGAGGCTGTCGTAGAGTTCTGTAGCTTCGTGAGCAGTGGTGGCGGTGTCGCAAAGGAAGTAGGTGGTCAACAGGTAGCGGCTCATGGCCAGCGTCGGATGCTCGAGGATGTAGTCATGCGCAATGCTTTTCGCCTCTTTAGCCGACTTTCCGTTGGTTTCCATGCGGAACTCTGTGTAGCGCTCATTGTCTTCCGAGCCAGAGACTTCCACCTCGCTCAGGTTCTGTGCGTCGCCTTTGATAAGGATGTCTGCCCCGGGATTGGCAAAGACGACAAGCTCCGACATGTTTGGATAAAGGATGTGGAGGGTTGCCGTCTGCTGTGTAGGCAAAGTATAAGAGAAGGTGCCGTCCTGAATGCGCAGCGTATCGAGGCGGTCCAACGCCTCGTCGGTGCTATAGACAAGGAATACGCCCTGCTCCAAGTGTTCGAACTCCCCTGCGAGCCTTACCTCTTTCGGATGTCCGGTGCAGGAGAGTAACAGAAACAATGAAGAATGAAGAATGAAGAATGAAGAATTTGCTACCGCAATGGAAACTAAAGCTCCAAGAGTTGAGAGGCCTTTCCGCGTGGTAGCAAATTCTTCATTCTTCATTCTTCATTCTTCATTAAAAAAGTCGTTTACTTCAGCAGGCTCTTGACAGCGCTTGCGTACTTCTCGAACTCGCAGTCATAGGCTGCACGTTGAGCAAGAGTCGGGTCCTGACGGATGGCATTTGCCAAAGCACTTGTCACGGTGCCGGCATCGCCCGTGCGGGCTGCAAGGATGGCCTGCAGGTAGCTTGTGATGGCGTCGCCGTTCTTGATGTCGGCCAACGTAGCCTTAGCGCTGGTGTAGTCTCTTGCGAGAATCTGAGCGAGGGCGGCGCTGTTGCTCTTCACGCCGGCCAAGTCGCTGGCAGCCTGCGTGTAGTTACCCTTGGCGATGTTCAGGTTGCCCATCACCTCTTTGAAGGTGTTGGAGCCGCTACCCTTGGAAAGATAGTTCTCGGCCGTTGCCACGTCGCCGTTCTTGAGAGCGAGCAGAGCCAGATTGGTATTGACCTCGGGAGCGTTCCTGTTGATGCTTGTAGCTTGCTTGAGGTAGGTCTGTGCCAGTTCGGGCTGGCCGTTTGTGATGGCAATCTGTGCCATGTTGTTGAGAGAACGGTAGTCGCTGGGATACAGGCGGCCGATGGTTTCGTTCCACTGGCGGCGTGTCTCGTCATCCTTCACCAGCTTGTTGGCACCGTAGATCAGTTCTTCTACGCTGAGCTTGCTGGGGTCGTTGTTGAATTGTGCAACGATTTGGTCGTCGCTGCGACCGATGATTTCGTAATTAACAATGAGTCGTGCGCGACGGAGCTCGGGCAGGATGCTCTCCTTAATGTCGGTGAAGACTTCGCTCATGTTGCGGATCTGCTCCTCACGCTCTTCGGGGTCCTTGTACATAGAGAGGACGCGCAGGATGACTTCCTTGTCCTGGAGGTTGCTCTTGCTGATGAGTTCCTGGAAGCCTTCCCAGTCCTCGGCCGTGAACTTCGTATCGACGTCGGCCTTCATGTCAATCTTCTTGAGCTCTCCCTTGAGGTAGTCGGCGCTGACATTCTGGCGCTTCTCGGCCAGTTTCTCGTTGATGCTGTACTTGCCGTCGGGGCTTGCGTAGGCACTCACCTCGATGTTCTGCAGGGCACGTGTCTCCTCGTTGTCGTTTATCTCGCGGAGGATTCTGCCAAGATCCTTGATGCTGACGGTATTGAGCTCGCTGGCACGGAGGTTAGCCTGGTTGATGAGGAACTTGATGTTAGCCTCTTGTTTCTGTTCCATGATGCGCTGGAAGGCATCGGGTGCTGTGGCGCCATTCATGTTGCAGCGGCTCAGGAGCTGGCTTGTAGCGACGACGCCGTAACCAATCTTCACCTCGGGGATGCTGACTTCCTTCTTGCCGAGACGGGCATTGAAGCGAGCATAGAGGTCGCTCTTGAGCATTGGGTCGGAATAGGTGAAGTTTGTCTTCATGGTGTAAACGCCGCCTTCCTTGTACTGGATGGTGGTACCGTTGCCTTCCACCTTTTCGCCTTGGAATGTGGCGCTTTGGCCGATGGCTTCGCCGCCTTCGTACTTGAGCACGGGCGTGACGGTAACGACGGCCTTCTTCTTCATGTACTTGACGGGGAAAGTGCCGTTGATGGTGGCAGGCACTTCGCCACCGATGGCTTCGAGGGGTGTGGGAGTTACGTTGAAGTTTTCGCTGGTCAGGTTGCCCAGCTTGCTGCAAGAGGACAGCACGATGGCAGAAGAGGCTGCCACGAATAGGAGTTTTTTGCTTTTCATTGTTTTGTTTTTATTTATGTTGGTTTTTTGTTTTCGGGCGCAAAGGTACAACTTTTAATTCACAATTCATAATTCATAATTCATTATTTTCATGTTCAAGGTCAAATTCTTTTCTGTGCATCGCAACGTCAGTCGCTTTTGTAGCCTTTGCCAAGGCATGTGAATTATGATTTGCCTACACCAGGGAAAGGATGTCGCGAGGTGTTTCGGCCAGCACCGTGGCTCCGTGGGCAATGAGGAAGTCGCGGCTGCGGAATCCCCAGAGGACGGAGATGCAAGGCAGTCCGGCATTGGCGGCGGTCTGAAGGTCCACGTCGGAATCTCCCACATACACCGCTTCATCTGTCGATATGCCGAGTTGCGAAAGAGCCATCAGGACCATGTCTGGCGCAGGCTTTCTCGGCACGCCGGGCAGCTCGCCGATGGCCACGTCTATCACGCCGTTGAAGAAGGTGCCGGCCAGCTCCGTCACGCCTGCCTGCAGCTTATTGCTCACCACAGCCATACGATATCCTTTGGCATTGAGAGCCGTCAGGAGCGAGGCTACGCCACGATAGAGACGGGTATGGTCTTGGCAATGAATGACATAGTGTGCGCAGAACGCATCGAAGCACTTCTCGAGCAAGGTCGTATCAGTACCTTCGGGAACAGCCCGCTCTATGAGTTTTCTGACGCCATTCCCTACGAATCGGCGAACTTCGTCGAGGTTCCGTTCGGGAAGTCCGCAACTTTGCAACGCATGGTTCACGCTTATAAATAGGTCTTCGAGGGTATCAGTCAGGGTGCCGTCGAGATCAAATATGATTGCCTTGTACTTCATTTTCTATATTCCTGCGCAAAGGTACGACAAAAAAATGAAGAATGAAGAATGAAGAATGAAGAATTTTCCGTTATCTCTGCATTATGTAACCAGCCCCTACAAAATCATCCCCCCCAGCCTCTCCTAAATCCTCCCCCCCAGCCTCTCCTAAATCCTCCCCTAAAGGGAAGGACTTATAATAGCTGGCCTCGTCTAAATCCACAACTGAAGAAAGATACTTTAAGCCCTTCCCTTTAGGGGAGGGTTTGGGAGAGGCTGAGGGGAGGGTTTAGGAGAGGCTGAGGGGAGGGTTTGGGAGAGGCTTCGACTTCCCGTCTTCAGTTCTGACATTTTGCTACATATTTCAGCATTTTGCTTACACACACTATTTGATTAAATGCGTCAGAATCGCATTTTTTAGTCTTTATGGCACTTTTTGACCCCCGGAGAAAAAGAGTGGCTTAAATCGAAAGCTATTTTGCAACTGATTGAATCTCAATGCGCAATAGCAATTTTGTCACTTTTTGTATTATTACCCATAGCGTCATTTTGCCAAGTACGGATGACAAAATTGGCGGTTTCATCGCGTTTTTGCACACTTTTTCGCAAAGAAAATTCGCCGACGCAACACAATGAAAATCCAAACAAGGCACGGCTTGTTTGCCAACAACCCACGCCTTGTTGAACAACGCCCCATTGGTTTCGGCACGGAAGCACGTGTTTCGCCACAATTTATGCCACTTTTTGATGTGTGCAAAAACTGACACAATGACACATCAAAGCCTTTTTTAGTTTACATTATGTCAAATCGAAAACAGAAAAACACAAAAGGATAGGCTCCTCGGAAAACAACAAAAATTGCATTTTAATTAAAATTTTTGCGTTATTTTGCTTGCTTTATCAATTCTTTTTGCTAATTTTGTCGCAGAAAAAGCCCTTTAATTTCATTTTCTATTACATGAGACACCAAATAATCCGCTATATTGCCATATACTTTTTCGCATTCGGATGCACCTTGCAGTCTTTGGCCGACCTGACCTTCTCGCAGACGGCGGGAGGTTTCCCGATTGTAGGGAGC